>NZ_CAUQPH010000156.1:0-7675 GCF_963519925.1 uncultured Stenotrophomonas sp.
GGCGTGGACCGCGCGGCCGGCGTCCAGGATGCCGCGCTGCAGGCCGCCGTGGCCGCGGCGCTGGACACCCAGGACTGGTCGGCCCGGCACCTGCCGCGCCGGCCGCAGCTGTTGCCGCAGCTGATCCAGACCGTGAACGACAGCGACGCCTCGGCGCGCAACATGGCCGCAATCATCGGCCAGGACGCGGTGCTCACCGGCAACCTGCTGCGTATCGCCAACAGTCCGGTATACCGCCTGCAGGCCAAGCCGGTGGACAGCCTGCAGCGCGCCGTGACCCTGGTCGGCACCGACGGCGTCCGCCAGATCATCAGCGCGGTACTGGTGCAGCCTGTCATGCAACTGCACAGCGATGCCTTTCCGCAGTTCGGCACGGTGGTGTGGGAGCACGCCCTGCTGGCCTCGCGGGCCGCCGCCGACCACGCCCGCCTGGTCACCCACGAAGATGCGTTCGCCGCGCAGTGGATGGGGCTGACCCAGGGCCTGGGCGCGGCACTGGTGATGCGGCAGCTGCTGGATGCCGCCTGGCAGCTGGGCGCGGTGCCGTCGCAGGCACTGGCCACGGACCTGCTCGACAGCTGGAGCCTGCCGGTCGCCAGTCGCATCGCGGCGGCCTGGGAGCTGCCGGCGTCGGTGCACGAGGCGTTGCTGCGCGACCCTGCGCCCGGCGGTGCCGGCCTGGCGGCCAGCCTGCATTTCGCCCGCGCGGCGGCTTCGGCCAGCCTGCTGTGCCGGCACGGACGGATCAGCCAGGCCCAGGCCATGGCCTTGCTGGAGCAGCTTCCGGGCACCCCGGCGCACGCACTGCAATGGATCTGGCGGCGCCTGCACGGACGGGGCGTGGAAACCCTGGACGGGGATGAACCCGGCGAAGGCTGAAGCCGGCCGCGCGCTGCGTTACAACTGGGATTCCAATGGCAGCCAGCTGATCACCCGCGCGATCGCGCGCTGCCGCCATGAGGTATCCGGTTCCCGGTCCAGCAGCTGCGGCGGGTGTGCGGCGCGATCCAGCCAGCGCACCTGGTTGTCGGGCGTGCGGGTCACCCAGTAGCTCAGGTCCGGGGCGGCGAGTCGCAGGTACTCCCCGCGCAGCTGCGTCGCCAGGGCCGGGTCCTCGAACATCACGCCCATTTCGGTGTTGAGGTAGGCCGAGCGCGGGTCGAGGTTGAACGAGCCGACGAAACCACGCCGGTCGTCGATCAGGAACGCCTTGGTGTGCAGACTGGCACCGCTGCTGCCGAACGGGCCGCTGCCACCACCGCCGCGGCCGCGCGACTTCAGCTCATACAGGTGCACGCCGTCCTGCAGCAGCGGCTGGCGGTAATGCATGTAGCCGCTGTGCACCGCGGCCACGTCGTTGGCCGCCAGCGAATTGGTCACCACGCCCACGTAGGCGCCGCGCTGCACCAGTTCGCCCAGCCCGCGCGCACCGGCGTCGCCGGGCACGAAATAGGGCGATATCAGCAGGGCCTTGTGCCGGGTCGCCTCCATCTCGCGTACCAGGCGGGTCACCAGCCAGTTGCCGGGATCGTCGCGGCGGTGCTTCATCGGCGGATCCGAGAGGATTTCCACCCGCGGCGACCAGTGCAGGTCCACCTCGTTGCGGTAGTACGACTGCGCCGACGCTGCGCGCCGCACCCGCTGCAGGAACGGCTGCGCTGCCGCCAGCCGGGCTTCGTTGTCCGATTCCAGGATCAGCAGGCGCAGTTCGGCGGGCGTATGGAAGGCGAGGGCGGAGATGGGCACCGCTGCGTCGCTGTTCCAGTAATCATCGAAGATGGCGTTGGCCTGCTGCACGGCCTGGCCGGCCACCAGCAGGTCCAGGTCGCGGAAATTCACGTCGCTGCGGGCGCTGAAATACTCCTCGCCAATGTTGCGCCCGCCCACGATCGCTACCCGTCCATCGGCGATCCACTGCTTGTTGTGCATGCGGTGGTTGACGCTGAAGAAACGCTGCACCATCTCCACCAGCCGCCACAGCCCGTCGCGGTTGCGGAACGGGTTGTACAGGCGGATCTCGATGTTGGGATGCTCGTCCAGCGCCATCATCAGCGCGTCCTTGTCCTGCGCGTTCATGTCGTCCAGCAGCAGGCGCACGCGCACGCCGCGTTCGGCGGCCTGGTACAGCTCGCGCGCCATCAGGTGGCCGATCAGGTCGTCCTTCCACATGTAGTACTGCAGGTCCAGGCTGCGCGCGGCGTGGCGGGTCACCACCGCGCGCGCCGCATACGCGTCCAGTCCTTCGGACAGGAACGCCACTCCGGAGTGGCCGGGGTGTTCGGCCTGCAGGCGCACCACTTCGCGGTCGATCGGTCCCTGCGCAGGCTGCAGCGGCAGCACCGTGCTGTGCGGGCCCATCGCCTTGGGCGTGAGGTGGTCGCCCAGCAGCAGTCCGCTGAGCACCAGCAGGATCAGAATCGCCAGCAGTACGCAGAATCCGCGCAGCAACCGGCGCCACAGCGGCATCGTCTTGGTCATCGCCTGATCGTAAGCGGCCTGCACGTGCACTGCGAGTGCACGGCCGCGCCGATCAGAAGCGCTCGTCGGGCGCCAGGTAGCGCCACTGGCCCGGGGCCAGCTTGCCCATCGCCACCCGGCCGATGCGCAGGCGGCGCACGCTGATCACCTCCAGCCCGACCTGCCGGCACATGTCGCGCAGCTGGCCGGCGGCCACCGGCTTGATCGCGAAGCGCAGGCGGGTTTCGTTCTGCCAGCTCACCTTGCACGGCGGCAGCGGCCAGTTGCGGAAGCTCAGGCCATGCGCGAGGCGCTTCATGCCATACGGCACCAGCTCGCCGCTGACCTCGACCAGGTATTCCTGTTCCAGCGTGGCGCCACGGTCCTGCAGGTGCGACAGCACGCGTCCGTCCTGGCTGACCACGACCAGGCCGCTGTCTTCGGCGGGCAGCGGCATCGCCAGCTGCAGGGCGTGGAAGTGCCGCTGCAGCAGGGTCACGCCGGTGGCATCCAGTTCGCTGCGGCTGTCCGGGGTCACCATCGCGCACAGCTGGTCGGCGGGCACGCCGGCCGGCTTGTGCAGCAGCATGCTGGCCGTTTCGGCGCGGGTCGCCTCGGCATTCTCGCGCAGCACCACCGCCTCATCGGTCACCATCGCCTGCGGCTGCTCGACCACCACGCCGTTGACGGTGACCCAGCCGCCTTCGATGTAGCGCTGGGCGTCACCGCGGGAACAGCCGATCAGGTGGGTCAGGCGTTTGTCGAGTCGGATCGGGTCGGTCATCGGGGCGGCAACATAAGGCAGGACGCGGGCGGGGAGTGTACTGGCTTGGCGCCTGCCGCGCGTTGCGGGCTGCGCGGCAGAAGCGGTGCTGGCATGATCCGATGATGAACTGGCGCGCGTCCCCTGCCGTGAAAGTCGGCCTCTCGATTGCCGTGGCTACCGGCCTGTATGGCATTTCCTTTGGTGCCCTGGCGGTGGCCGCCGGGCTCAGCCCGTGGCAGGCGCAGGCACTGAGCCTGTTGATGTTCACCGGCGGCTCGCAGTTCGCGTTCATCGGGGTCATCGCCGGCGGCGGCGCCGGGTCGGCCGCGTTCACCGCCGCCACGCTGCTGGGCGTGCGCAATGCGGTGTATGGCATGCAGATGAACCGGATGATGGGTCTGCGCGGCTGGCGGCGCTGGCTGGGTGCGCAGGTCACCATCGATGAATCGGCGGCCACCGCGTCCAGCCAGGTCGTGGCACTGGAACAGCGGCGCGGGTTCTGGGCCGCCGGCATCGGCGTGTTCGTGCTTTGGAATGTGTTTACCGCCGTGGGCGCGCTGGCCGGCGATGCGCTCGGCGACCCGCGCCGCTGGGGATTGGACGGGGCTGCCGTGGCGGCCTTCCTGGCGCTGTTGTGGCCCCGACTGCGCCAGCGCGATGCCGTCGCCATCGCGATCGTGGCCGCGCTGGTGACCGTGCTGGCGCTGCCCTGGGTACCGCCCGGCATTCCGATCCTGTTGGCCGCCGCCGTGGCCGCGCTGTGGGGCGCGCTGGTACCGGGGCCGCGAGACGAGGGGCTTGAGCCGGATGTCGAGCCACGTTCGACACAGGAGCGCGCATGAGCCTGTGGGGATGGCTGCTGTTGGCATGCGCGGCTGCGTATGCGATCAAACTGGTCGGCTGGCGCGTACCGGCACGCTGGTTGGAATCGCCGCGCATGACCCGGGTTGCCGGCACCCTGACCATCGGCCTGCTGGCGTCGCTGACCGCCATGAACACGGTAGCCAATGGGGCGGCGGTGGCGCTGGACGCGCGGCTTGGCGCACTGGCGGTGGCGGCGGTAGCGCTGCTGCTGCGATTGCCGTTCCTGCTGGTGGTGGTGCTGGGCGCGGCTGCGGCGGCACTGCTGCGCTGGGCCGGGGTGGGGTGAGGGTCAGCCGCTGTCGCGTTCCAGGTGGGTCAGGTACAGGCGCAGGTCGAATTCCAGCTGGTGGTAGTCCGCTTCCATGTGCGTGCACAGCTGGTAGAACGCCTTGTTGTGGTCCGATTCCTTGAGGTGCGCCAGTTCGTGCACCACGATCATCTTCAGGAACGGCGCCGGGGCCTCGCGGAACACGCTGGCGATGCGGATCTCGCGGCTGGCCTTCAGCCTGCTGCCTTGCACGCGCGACACCGTGGTGTGGGTGCCCAGCGCATGCTTCAGTACCTGCAGGCGGCTGTCATAGAGCACCTTGGACAAGGGCACCGACTGGCGCAGGTAGCGCTCCTTGAGCGCCTGGGTGTAGTCGTACAGCTGGCGGTCGTTGCGCACCGTATGCAGCTCGGCGTAGCGCCGTTCCAGCCACGGGCCCAGGCGGTCGGTCGCAATCAGCTCGCGCACCTGCTGCTGCAGGGCGTCGGGGTAGCCGGCAAGGTATTTCAGGGCGGTCATGCAGCGGTTGGGGAGCGGTGGCCAGGGCAGTATGATGGCCCCTGGAATCCCGCACCAACAGACGTACAGGCAATGGCGAAGGCAAATCCCCTGCAGGAACAGCTGCTCAAGGCCGGGCTGGTCAAGAAGTCCCAGGTCTCCCAGGCCGCGCGCGAACAGGTGAAGGCCCGCCATGGCAAGGCCCCGGTGGCGCCCACCGACAGCCAGCGCGAGGCCGATCGCCTGCGTGCGGAGAAGGCCGAGCGCGATCGCGCGATCGAGGCCGAACGCAAGGAAAAGAGCCGGCAGCAGGAACTGCAGGCGCAGGTCCGCCAGATCATCGACAGCAACCGGGTCAAGCGCGAAGGCGAAACCGAGTATCGCTTCAATGACGGCACCCTGATCCGCACGATGCTGGTCAACGACGTGCTTCGCCGCCAGCTGGCCGTGGGCAGCCTGGTGATCGTGCGCCTCGGTGAAGGTTTCGAACTGGTGCCGCGCGCTGCCGCCGACAAGATCCGCGAACGCGATGCCACTGTGATCGTGCTGGACAACGGCCAGGACCGCGGCGCATCGACCGAGCCGAGCACCGGCAATGCCGACGACGATGCCTATTACGCGCAGTTCCAGGTACCTGACGACCTGATCTGGTAATACTCCCGCCACGCATCGTCGCCCGCGATGTGCCTGAAGCATTCAGTCGCAACCCCGGCATTCAGCCAGCCTTCGCAACAGCAGCATCAGCCAGGTCTAAGCTGTTCCCAGGCGTTATCCGGAGACAGGTCATGGCGACAGGTTGGGCAGGAGACGGCGCAGTCCAGGACCAGATCGACGCCACCGTCGACGACGCCATCCAGCGCGCCCGCGCGCAGCTGCGGCACGGTCCGGGGCTGACCCACTGCGAGGAATGCGAAGCGCCCATCCCGGAAGCGCGCCGACGCGCCGTGCCCGGCGTACGCCTGTGCGTGCGCTGCCAGGAAGCCCAAGATGCGGCGCAGTCCGACGCGGGCGGTTTCAACCGGCGCGGCAGCAAGGACAGCCAGCTGCGCTGACGGTGCTTGCACATTGCAGCAACGACCAACGGTCGTTGCCTACCCGGTAGGTGCCGACCGTTGGTCGCCATCCCCGGTAGGTGCCGACCGTTGGTCGACATGCCCGGTAGATGCCGACCGTTGGTCGGCATGCGGCATCAACCGTCGCCCTGGATCCCGCCCGGTGCCTGCGACGGGTCGCGCCAGCGGCGCACGGTGCGCTGGAAGAACATGTTGTTCGGTATCTGCAGTACCGTGCCTTCGTGTCCGCCGCTGTTTTCCTGCAGCGTGGTGTAGATCAGGTTGACGTCGATCACCCGCCCCTTGAGGCCGGGCTTTTCGCCGTTTTCCAGCACCTCGATGTAGTCATGCAGGCGGAACGGACGCGTGGTGAAGATCAGCAGCGTGCAGAAGATATTGGAGAGCACGCTCCACGCCGCGAAGAACGCCACCGCACCCACGGCGGCGAAACCGGTAAAGGCCGTCCACAGCACGCTCGCCTGCACGCCGATGATCTGCAGCACCACCATCAGCACGGCGAAATAGACCACGAAGGTGAACACGCGGCGCGCGCCCATCACCATTTCCGGGGGCAGGGTGTAGTGCTCGCCCACCCGGCGCAGCAGGCGCCGGGCCACCAGGCGCAGCAGCCATGCCACCAGCAGGGTCAGCACGATCTGCAGGGCAGGTACCCCGTAATGCAGCCACTCGTGGGTCCAGGCGGGCAGGTGTTCTTTCATGGAAAGCAGGAGGTAGTGACGTGGGGGCCGCAGTTTACCCCGGCCGGTCGTGCCGGGCCGCGGGCAGGGTGAGCCGGGCTCTGCCCGGCTGGACCAGCGCGATGATCGCCGAAACGCACACCGGCGCCTGCTGCCGGTAGCGGATGCACAGGTCCGGCTGCGGTGGCAGCAAGACATGCACGGTCAAAGGACTACCCGGCAGCGTGCAGGCGCTGGCCAGCGACAACAGCAGGGCGAGGCAACTGGGCGACATGGGAAGCTCTTGGGCGATCCCTCGCGGGTGACAGGGGATTGGATGCGGCACCGGGCGAAAAGGTTTAACCCGACCCGCTTAAACCTTTTCGATCGCCGTCGCATCCAAGGGATATGCTCGATACGACCATGCCCGCACTTCGCGCCGCCAACGACGCCGACCCCAGCGACGAGACCGCCCTGGTGCGGGCCGCCGTGGCCGGCGACAGGGACGCCTACGAGCGCATCTACCACCGGCATGCGCCACGCCTGTACGCGGTGCTGTGGCGCCTGTGCGGCGGCCAGGCCGCACGCGCCGAGGATGCGCTGCAGGAGGCTTTCCTGCAGGCATGGCGTGCGCTTCCCGGCTTCCGTTTCGACAGCAGCCTGGGCACGTGGCTGCATCGGCTCGGGGTCAATGCCGCGCTGATGGAGCTGCGTGCCAACGCGGCCCGCGACGCCGCCGACAGCGGCGACGACGACGGCGACCTGCTGGACTCGATGCCCGCGCTGGAGCGTTGTGCGGGCACCTCGCTGGACCTGGAGCGCGCGCTGGAAACCCTGCCGCCACGCGCCCGCGCCGTGCTGGTCCTGCACGACATCGAGGGCTGGAAGCACCACGAAATCGCCGACCAGCTGCAGATGGCGGTCGGCAGTTCCAAGGCACAGCTGCATCGCGCCCGCGGCCTGCTGCGCGCGCGACTGGGAGAACCCGCATGAACGACCACGACCCCCACGCATTCGATACCGACCTGCAGGCACGCCTGCGCGCGCTGCCGGCCGAACGGCTGCCGCCGCCGCAGGCCTGGCAGCGGATCGC
>NZ_CAUQPH010000157.1:0-7528 GCF_963519925.1 uncultured Stenotrophomonas sp.
CCCTCCTCGTGTTCCCACACGCAGGGCGCATCCGCGGCGCCGGCATCCACCGGCGCCCCGACCACGGCAGTACGCAGCAGCGGCACCTGCCGGCGCGACCCCAACGCGGACAGCGCCTCGCGGCGCTGCGCGGGCGTGGCGTTGGGAATCTCCAGCGCGTCCAGGATCGCGCCGAGTACCGCGTCGTCCACGCGTTGCGGACGCCCGGCGATATCCACCCAGTCCACGGTCAGGCCGACCGCCTCCGCCAATGCGTCCAATCCCGGTTGCGCGCTCATGGTGCAGCCACCACGACGGCGTACAGGCTGTCGGGCGCCAGTCCGTCGTCATCGGCCGGCGGGCCAAGCCGGAATACTTCGCGGCCGGCCGGCAACAGCACCGGCACGGTGGCATCACTGGCGTTGAAGGCGATCCACCACTGCGCACCGGGCAGCTGCCAGCCGGCGCGCAGCACGCCCGGCGCCAGCACCTCGGCACCCAGCGACTGCGCGCTGGCGACTGGGGCCAGCCAGGCCGCACGCACCGCGAGCAGGTCCCGGAACCAGGTCAGCCAGGCCGCGGCATCGGGATCGTCCTCCGCCGGCCAGGGCGCGCGGGACAGGGCCAGCGTGGTCGGCGCATTCGGATCCGGAATCAGCTCGCGACGGTGCTCGTCCTTGAAGCTGCTGAAGTGCGCGAACTCGTCGCGCCGGCCCTGGCGCACCTGCTCGTCCAGCGGCGCGCGATGGTCGGTGAAATACAGGAACGGTGACCGCGCGCCCCACGGCTCGCCCATGAAGAACATCGGAATCATCGGCGTCAAGGCGGTCAATGCCATCGCCAGCGCGGTCCGCTGCGGCCCTACCAGCTGCAGCAGGCGCTCGCCCTGCGCACGGTTGCCGGTCTGGTCGTGGTTCTGGCAGAACACCACGAACTGCTGCGGCGGAATGCCTGCGCTGGGTTCGCCGCGTGCCCACCCGCTGCCGGTAGTCTCGCCCTGCCAGGCGAATCCCTCGGCCAGCACCCGGCGCAGGCGGCCGGAGGGATCGTCGGCGTAGTCGCCGTAGTAGCCTTCCTGCTCCCCGGTGAGCAGCACGTGCAATGCGTTGTGGAAGTCGTCATTCCACTGCGCGGTGAACCCGCTGGCCAGCAACGCCGACTGGTTGTTTTCGTTTTCCAGCACCAGGAACACTTCCCGGCCGGGCAGCGCCGCCCGAACCTCGTCCCGCAGCAGGTTCAGGAACGCCAGCGGATGGATGGCGTGCACCGCATCCAGGCGCACGCCATCGAACAGGTAATCGCGCATCCACATCACCGCGTTGTCGATGAAGTAGCGCTGCACCTCGGGGCGGCGGAAATCGACCGCATTGCCCCACGGCGTACACAGGTCATTGCGGAAGAACGCCGGCGCAAGGGTCGGCAGCGGATTGCCGTCCGGCCCGAAATGGTTGTAGACCACGTCCAGCAACACCATCATCCCCAGGCCATGCGCGGCATCGACCAGTGCCTTGAGCTCGTCAGGCGTGCCGTAGGCGGGCGCAGGCGCGTACTGCAGCACGCCGTCGTAGCCCCAGTTGCGGTCACCCGGAAAGGTGGCCACCGGCATCAGTTCGATCGCGGTGAACCCCAGGTCGGCCAGTTGCGGCAGCTGTTCGCGCACGGCGTTGAACGACCCACCGGCGGCGCCCACGTGCACCTCGTAGATCACCGCCTGGTGCCACGGCCGGCCGGACCGGTCCGGATGCTGCCAGTCGAAGTCGTCGGCCACCAGCGCGCTGGGCCCGAACAGGCCTTCAGGCTGTTGGCGCGAGGCCGGATCGGGCACCGCGTCGCCGCCATCGATGCGGTAGCGGTAGCGCATGCCCGGCGCACCCGGCGCGGTCAGCGCGAACCAGCCATCCTCGCTGCCGTGCATGGGCAGCACCTGGTCCTCCAGCAGCAGATCCACCGACGTGGCCGCCGGTGCCCACAGCGCGAAACGCCAGCAACCATCGGCATCCTGCCAGGCTCCCCACCGCACCTGCGCTGCACTCATTCCCTGGCCTGCAGGTAAAGCACCGACAACGGAGGCAGGGTCAGCGGCAGCGACTGCGCGTGGCCGTGCATCGACTGGTCAATGGTGGCGACGCGACCGGCATTGCCCAGGTTGCTGCCACCATAGAACGCGCTGTCGGTGTTGAGGATCTCCACCCAGTCACCGGCCGACGGCACGCCCAGCAGGTAGCCATGCCGCGCCACCGGGGTGAAGTTGCAGACCACCAGCGTGGCCCGGCCTTCGCCGTGCGGCGGGTGCCGCACGAACGCGAGCACGCTGTTCTGGTGGTCATCGCTGACGCTCCATTCGAATCCGGCATCGTCATCGTTGGCCAGGCGCAGGCTCGGTTCCTGCTGCAGCAGGCGGTTGAGGTCGCCGACCAGCCGGGCGATGCCGGCATGTTCGGAATGCGCCGCGCTGTCCCAGTCCAGGGCAGCGTCATGGTTCCATTCCGCCGGCTGGGCGAACTCGCCGCCCATGAACAGCAGTTTGCTGCCCGGGTGCGCCCACATGAATCCATAGCAGGCCCGCAGGTTGGCGAACTGCTGGGCACGGTCGCCGGGCATCTTCGCCAGCAGCGAGCCTTTGCCATGCACCACTTCGTCGTGCGACAGCGGCAGGATGAATCGCTCGCTGAAGGCGTAGATGGCGCTGAAGGTCATTTCGCCGTGGTGGTGGCCACGGTGGATCGGATCGCGGCGCAGATACGCGAGGGTGTCGTGCATCCAGCCCATGTTCCATTTGTGGGTGAAGCCCAGGCCGTTCGCGGTGGCCGGCGCGGTGACGCCCGGCCACGCGGTGGATTCCTCGGCCATGACCAGCACCTCCGGGAAGCGCGTCCGGATCGCCTCATTCAACTGGCGCAGGAAGGCGACCGCCTCCAGGTTTTCGCGCCCGCCGTTGACGTTCGGCAGCCATTCGCCTTCGGCGCGGCTGTAATCGCGGTAGAGCATCGAAGCCACCGCATCCACGCGCAGTCCATCGATGTGGAAGCGTTCGATCCACTCCAGCGCGCTGCCGATCAGGAACGCGGCCACTTCGGTGCGCCCGTAGTTGTAGATCAGCGTGTTCCAGTCCGGATGCAGGCCCAGGCGCGGGTCTTCGTGCTCGTACAGCGCGGTACCGTCGAAACGCTGCATGCCATGCGCGTCGCTCGGGAAATGCGCCCCCACCCAATCGACGATCACCCCCAAGCCCGCCATGTGGCAACGGTCGACGAACGCCGCGAAGTCTTCCGGCCCGCCGTGGCGGGCGGTCGGCGCGAACAGGCCCAGGGGCTGGTAGCCCCAGGACCCGCCGAAGGGATGCTCGCTGACCGGCAGCAGCTCGATATGGGTGAAGCCCAGGGCTTTCACGTAGGGGATCAGCGAATCGCCGAGTGCCGACCAGCCCAGCGGCTGGCCGTTCGCATCGCGCCGCCAGGACGCCGCGTGGACTTCATACACCGAAATGGCCTGGCCCTCGGCCACGCCGCGTGCGGCCATCCACGCGCCATCCTGCCAGGCGTGCGTCGCCGGACCCGCAACGCGCGAGGCGGTATCGGGCGGCAGCTCGCAGGCACGCGCCATCGGGTCGGCCTTGAGCGCCACCGAACTTCCGTCGGCCGCGGTGACCGCGAACTTGTACCGTGCACCGGCCGCCACGCGCGGCACGAACCCTTCCCATACGCCCGCTTCGGGATGCAGGCGCAGCGGATGCCGCTCCGCATCCCAGCCGTTGAAATCACCTACCACCGCCACACGGCTGGCATTAGGGGCCCACACCGCAAAGCGCACGCCGCCGCTGTCGGTAGCCACCGCGCCCAGCAGCCGGCGGGCGGCGTCCGGGTCGCCGCTGCGCAGTGCTTCAAGCTGCGCCGGGGTCAGCGCAGTGTCCCCCGTACTGCTGGGTGATTCGGTCGGTTCGGATGCGAAGCTGGCGTCGCGCGCAACGAAGGCGTGCTCGGTCATGCCTGCAGCTCCTGCACGCGTGCATCCAGCACGCGCTCATACAGCCTCAGGTACTCCGTGCCGGCCAGGTCCCAGCTGCTCGGGCGCAGCATGGCTGCGCGGCGCATGGCCGAGAGCAGGCCCGGGATGCGGTAGGTGCGGAACGCGCGCTGCACGCAGCGACGCAGCGAGTCGGCGTCGGCCGAGTTGAACAGCAGGCCGGTCACGCCGTCCTCCACCGTGTCGATCAAGCCGCCGGTGGCGTGCGCGATCGGCAGGCAGCCGAACCGCTGCGCATACATCTGGCTCAGCCCGCACGGCTCGAAGCGCGAAGGCATCAGCAGGAAATCAGCCCCGGCGAACATCTTGCGGGCCAGGCCTTCGTCGAAGCCGGGGTACACGCCCACGCAGGAGGGAAACCGCCGCGACAGCGCGGCCACTTCCGCTTCGATGCGCGGTTCACCGCCACCGATGATGGCCAGCTGGCCGCCGGCGGCGGCGATCTGGTGCGCCACCGCGCAGCTCAGGTCCAGGCCCTTCTGGTGGACGAGTCGCGAGACCACCGCGAACAGCGGCCCATCGCTGTGCGGCAGCCCCAGCGCACGCTGCACGCGCCGCTTGTTGGCGACCCGGCCTTCCCAGCGGTGCAGGTCGAAGTGCTCGCTCAGGTGCAGGTCGGTGCGCGGGTCCCAGCTGCTGTCGATGCCGTTGACGATGCCGCTCAAGCGACCGCTCGCCGCGTGCCCGGACAGCAGCGCGTCCAGCCCGCAGCCCTGTTCCGGGCCCGTGATCTGGCGCGCGTAGCTCACGCTGACCGTGTTCACGTGGTCGGCATGCACGATGCCCGCCTGCAGGAACGACAGCCGGCCATGGAAGGTGATGCTCTCGGCCTGCTCCGGCGAAACACCCAGCACGGCAGCGTCTTCAAGCGGGAACAACCCCTGGTAGGCCAGGTTGTGGACGGTCAACAGCGCGGGCACGTCCGAGCCGTACCAGCGCAGATAGGCCGCGGCCAGTGCGCACGGCCAATCATTCAGGTGCAGCAGTTCCGGCTGCCATTCCATGCCGGCATTGCCGCAGGCGATCACCGCCGCGGCGCGCGAGAGCGCGGCAAAGCGCACCGCGTTGTCGCTCCAGTCCTGCCCGCTGCCGTCCACATACGGACTACCACCACGCTGGAACAGCCCCGGGCACACCAGCACCAGTACCGGCAGGCCGCCCGCAACCGTCTCACCGATGTCGCACGCGGGAATCCCGGCCCGTGCCGGCACGCGGCCGACCAGGCGCAGATCCGGTGCACCGGCGATGACTTCGTCGTAGCCCGGAATCAGCACCCGCACGTCGGACCGGGTGCGCAGTGCACGTGGCAGCGCCGCGGCGACATCGCCCAACCCGCCGGCCTTGACGTAGTCCGCCATCTCGGAGGTGACGAACAGGACGCGTCGGCCTGGATCGACACGACCGAGCGGCGGCGGCGAGGTGGTCTCGACGGCGCGCAGCCGGGGTGTGCGGCGAACGCGTGCACCGCCTTCGTCGCCAGCGGGAACGGGCAAAGCCACGGGAACAGCGATCTGACGCACATGCGACATGGGGGGAATCTCGAAGGTGGTACCGCGGTGGGGGTGCCATCGGCATTGCGCCAAGGGCGGGGGTTTGTGCGGCGCCGGAATCGTCGCGCGCGAACCTTGGATCGAATCTACCTGTGTGCGGAATAAACAACGCGTGAACTCGATGCGACAAGTCCGTGACCCGGCTTCGCGTCGCACACGCATTGCGCCTGAAATGCCGCGTTTAGTGAGTGATATCGATACTCGAGCGCTATAAGCAGATGCTTTCCGACCATGAGCGTCGTGCACCCACGCGCGCACCTGAACCCTTCATCCCCGCCCGCGCCGCTGTCACGGGTTCGTCGCATCTACTGCGGAACGAGCGCTTCGATCCAGGTCGGCGCGTGGTCGCTCGCCTTCTCCAGTCCACGCACCCAGCGGTCGACGCCGGCGTCTTTCAGGCCATCGGCAAGGACCGGGTTGAGCAGCAGATGGTCGATGCGCAGGCCGCGGTCGCGCTGGTAGTGTTGCCGGAAGTAATCCCAGAACGTGTAGATCCGGGCGTCGCCGTGGACCCGACGCAGGCTGTCGGTCCAGCCCTGCGCCAGCAGGTCGGCGTAGGCCTGCCGCACTTCCGGCTGCAGCAGCGCATCGCGCCGCCACGAGGTGGGGTCGTAGATGTCGTCGTCGGTGGGAACCACGTTGAAGTCGCCGATGAGCGCTACCGGATGCGGCAGGCCCACCAGCCCGGCAGCGTGGCGATGCAGGCGCTGCACCCACTTCAGTTTGTAATCGAACTTCGGTCCAGGCTGGGGATTGCCGTTGGGCAGGTACAGGCCGCCGACCAGTACGCCATGTGCGGCCGCTTCGAGATAGCGGCTCTGGTCATCCGTACGGTCGCCGGGAAGCCCGCGTCGACTTTCGATCGGATCCTGGCCGCGTGCCAGCAGCGCCACCCCGTTCCAGGCCCGTTGTCCCTGCCACAGGCAGCCGTAGCCGGCGTCGCGGATGGCAGCCTCCGGGAAAGCGTCCTGGCTGGCTTTGAGTTCCTGCAACGCAACGATGTCCGGCGCCTCGCGCTCCAGCCAGGTGAGCAGGTGCGGCAGCCGCGACTGGATGCCGTTGACGTTGAACGTAGCGATCCTCAGCCGTTTGCGGCGTGCCATGGCCCTGCTCCCCGATCCTCGCCTGCCCGATTCAGCGCACTGTAGACCGCTGCGTCGCAGGCGCGCGTCAAGGCCGCGCTCACGCGTTCCTCTCGCCGGGCATCACGCGAACAGCACCGCGAATAACATCGCGCGGTGCACGATGGGGCTTCAACTCACGCGCAGGACCTGCACCATGGCGATCAAAACGATGGAAGACCTCTTCATCCACGAACTTTCCGACATCTACAGCGCGGAGAAGCAGTTGACCAAGGCCCTGCCCCGCCTGGCCCGTGCCGCCAGCAACCCTGAGCTGGTAACCGCCTTTGAAACCCACCTCGAGGAAACCCTGGGCCAGGTCGAGCGCATCGACCAGGTCGTGGAGGTGCTGGGGATCAAACTGAAGCGCATCAAGTGTGCGGCGATGGAAGGCCTGGTCGAGGAAGGCAAGGAAGTGATCGAGGAAGTGGAAAAGGGTCCGGTCCGCGATGCCGCCCTGATCGGCGGCGCGCAGAAGGTGGAGCACTACGAGATCGCGTCGTACGGCACCATCGCCGCGCTGGCCAAGCAGCTCGGCTACAAGGATGCGCTGCCGCTGCTGCTGGCGACGCTGCAGGAAGAGAAGGCCACCGATGAGAAGCTCACGCTGATCGCCAAGGCCAGCAGTGGCGCGCAGGCGGCCAAGGCAGCCTGAGCTCCGGGCGGGCGCTATCGCCCGCCCTCCGTCCAGACGAACGGCGGCACTTCGGTGCCGCCGTTTTTCGTTGCAGATCGGCGGTAACCAGACGCCTGCGGGGATGCCGCAGGCGCCTGCCGTCGAACGCGTTACTGGCCGGCTGCTGCCGGCGCAGGCGTTGCCGCGGGAGCCGCCGGCGTCGCCGGAGGCGTCGGCGC
>NZ_CAUQPH010000158.1:0-7420 GCF_963519925.1 uncultured Stenotrophomonas sp.
TTGCCGGCCTGCTCGCACCGCCCCCGGCCACCGGCATCGCGCTTGGTCCGGCATTGACCCCTGCAGCGCAGCCCGACGTATGGCTGGCCAACCGCATTCCGCCCGACGAGGTGGCCGCCGCGCTGAAGCTGCCCGCGCGCAGCCTGCGCATCCCGGTGCTGCGCCTGGATCCGGCACTGCCCGGCGGCCACGCGCGCGACCTGGACCTGCTGCCCAACACCCTGCCGCCCAGCCGCCACCTGGGTTACGCCGTGCAGTGGTTCGCCCTGGCGCTCACCGTCCTCATCGTCGCCCTCCTCCTCGAATGGCGCTCCCGCCGCCCTCCCGCGCGCGATCCTCCCCACCGGTAGCGCCGGCCGTTGGCCGGCCCACGCAGGCCCAAACCGTCCGCGCCGCCGGCACGCCCCACCCAACCATGAGAAAATCCCACGCATGAATGCCATCACCCCGGAACAGCTGAAGGCCCGCAACCGTGGCCGCTGGACCCTGGTCGCGCTGTTCGGCCTGTTCTTCGGCGCGATGGCGTTGGCCGGCGTACTGCGCTTCTCCGGCTGGCAACCGGCCGCCCACCGCAATACCGGGCAGATGCTGCAACCGCCGGTGGACGCGCGCGCGCTGCCGCCCACCCTGGCCAGCGGCGATGCCTACCCGTGGAATCCCGATGCGCACGTCTGGCGCATCCTGGTGGCGCCCGCGCCAAACTGCACCGCCGAGTGCGTCACTTTGTCGCAGGGATTGGGCAAGGTGTGGCAGCTGTTCGGCCATAGGGCCGATAATGTCGAGATCCTGTGGCTGGGTACGCCGCCGGCCGAGGCACAGGGCCTTCCCGCCCTGCGCGTGCTGGCCCCCCAGCCGAGCCTGCGTGCCGCCCTGCCCGCCGTGGATGACGCCGCCGGCACGCCCGTGTATGTGATCGACCCAAACGGGTTCGTGATCATGCGCTATGCGCCGGGATTCGAATTGGCCGGTCTGCGCAAGGACATGGCCACGCTGTTGAAACTGAAGTGAGTTCCGTTTGATGAACCCCACCGCGCGCCCGGCGCTGCATCGCAATTTCCACCGTCTGGCGTGGTTCGCCCTGATCATGACGGCCAGCACGATCATGTTCGGTTCGTTCGTGCGCCTGTCCGATGCCGGCCTGAGCTGCCCGGACTGGCCGACCTGCTATGGCCGCGTCACCTGGCCGCAGCACGCGCAGGAGGTGATCGGCCACGAGGCGGCGAAGATCCGCCCGCTGGAAACGCACAAGGCGTGGCGCGAACAGGTGCACCGTTTCCTGGCCGGTGCGCTGGGCATTGAAATCCTCACCCTGGCGCTGCTGGCCGTGCGCCGGCGCAACTGGGGCACTACCGCAGTGGTCACCGCGTGCGTACTGGTGGCCACCGGCATACCGCTGTACATGCTGGGGCACCACGTCCCGGCGAGCATCCTGGCCATTACCGGCGAGGTGATCCTGCTGGTCGCCGCACTGCGCTGGAACAACATCGACCTGGCGCGCGCTGCGTTGCTGACCCTGGCGGTGGTGATCTTCCAGGCCTTGCTGGGCATGTGGACGGTGACCCTGCTGCTCAAACCCATCGTGGTGATGGGCCACCTGCTGGGCGGCATGCTGATGTTCGGCCTGCTGGTCTGGATGGCGTGGCGTGCCACGCACATGCCGATCACCCTGGTCGAAGCGCCGAAGCTGAAATGGCTGCTGCGCATTGGCGTGGCGGTACTGGTCGCGCAGATCGCGCTGGGCGGCTGGGTGAGCGCCAACTACGCGGCGCTGGCCTGCGGTGGCGGCAGTGCCTCGCTGGACAACTTCCCGCGCTGCGTTAGCCAGTGGTGGCCGCCGCACGATTTCAAGGAAGGCTTCACCCTGTGGCGTGGCATCGGCGTGGATTACGAAGGGGGCGTGCTCGACGGCGCCTCGCGCATTGCGATCCAGATGGCGCACCGCATGTTCGCGGTGGTGGTGGCGGTGTACCTGCTGTGGCTTGCGCTGCGCCTGTACCGGCTGCCGAGCATGCGCGGCTGGGCCAGCGCGCTGGGCCTGCTGGTGCTGCTGCAGATCACCCTGGGCATCCTCAACGTGAAGCTGGCGGTGCCGCTGGAAGTGGCGGTGGCACACAGCGGTGGCGCGGTGGCGTTGCTGTTCGTGCTGGTGACCCTGCTGGCGCGGTTGCGCGAACCCGCGGCGGAGAGCAGCCGACCAGCGGTCGGCGCTGGCGTGGAGCTGGCCGACCGGGGCGTGGGTTGATCCGATGACCAGCAACGTTCGCCAGTATTGGGATCTGACCAAGCCGAAGGTGGTGGCACTGATCGTGTTCACCGCGCTGGTGGGCATGTTCCTGGCCATTCCCGCGCTGCCCACCGCCGAGCAGGCGCTGCGTGGCGCGCTGGGGTTCCTGGGCATCTGGCTGGCCGCCTCGGCGGCCGCCGCGATCAACCAGCTGCTGGACGCGCAGATCGACGCGCAGATGGCGCGCACCTCATGGCGACCGCTGGTGGTGGGCAAGGTCAAGCCGTGGCAGGTGTTGGTGTTCGCCGGCGTGCTGATCGTGCTGTCGATGACCATCCTGGTGCTGTGGGTGAACGTCATCACCGCGGTGCTGACCTTCGCTTCGCTGATCGGCTATGCGGTGATCTACACCGTGTATCTCAAGCGCGCGACCTCGCAGAACATCGTCATCGGCGGCCTCGCCGGTGCGACCCCGCCGTTGCTGGGCTGGGCGGCGATCACCGGCATGCAGGGTCCGTGGGACTGGGCCTACGCCTCGCTGCTGGTGCTGATCATCTTCATCTGGACCCCGCCGCATTTCTGGGCGCTGGCGATCTTCCGCCGCGAGGATTATGCCAAGGCCAAGATCCCGATGCTGCCGGTCACCCACGGCGTGGCGTATACCCGCAAATCCATCCTGGTCTATTCGATCATCCTTGCCATCGTCAGCATCCTGCCTACCGTGGTCGGCATGAGCGGGTTGTTCTACCTGGGCGGCGCGGTGGTGCTCAACGCCGTGTTCGTCTGGTACGCCTGGCGCATGCTGAACCCGCCGGACGAGCTGTTCTCGATGAAGATGTTCGGCTACTCCATCGTCTACCTGATGGCACTGTTCGCCTTCCTGATGGTGGATCACTGGATGCTGCCGTTCCTGTGATCGAACGGCGGCCGGGCAGAGCCCGGCGCTACGACGGGGCTGGGTGGGACAGGATCATCCCGTCTCCATTGCCTGAGCCCGGCCTTGAATCCGTAAATCGCGTCGCCATTGCTTCCATGACCCCAACAGGACGTGATGGCATGAAGCGATGGCTCTGGATGGCCGTGATGGTGGCTTCGATGATATGCGGCACCGCCTGCGCCGCGCCCGCAACGCGCGTGGAGGACACCGCCACGCAGATCATGGCCTTCGCAGGCGAGCACCGGCTGGTAATGCTGGGCGAATACCACGGCACCGCCGAGACACCGCTGCTGGTGGCCGAGCTGATGGAGCGCTACAGCCGCAACGACGCACCCATGCGGCTGGGCTTAGAAATGCCGATGAGCGAGAACGCCGCGCTGGCGCGCTACCTCCGCTCCAATGGCGATGCGGATGCGCGGGCGGCACTGCGCACCTCGCCGTTCTGGCGGGTGAAGGACAACCAGCATGACGGGCGCCGTAGTCGCGACATGCTGGCATTGATCGAAACGCTGCGCATGCTGCGCCTGCAGGGACGCGATATCGGCGTGGCCGGCTATGACATTGAAATCAGCGCGTACGACAGCGATGTGGATCGCGATGCGGCGATGGCCACCCACCTTCGCCAGCAGTTCAGCGCATTGCCGACCGGAACGCGGATGTTGGTGCTCACCGGCAACGTGCACGCAATGCGGCACCCCTTTGCGGACGCGCCACCGGAGATGAAGCACCGCACCATGGCGTCGTACCTGCTGGACCTGCCGCTGTACAGCGTGCGCGTGGAAGCGCTGCATGGGCAGTTCTGGGGCTGCATGGCGCCCTGCCGCGCGCTCACCCTGATTGAGCGTCCGGAACAAGATCCAGTCGCCGAAACCGGCGTGAATCGGTCCTATGACGTGTGGGTGTATCTGCCGGAGCTAAGCGTGGGGACGCTGACAGATCCGTAGCGTGGCCGAATCCCGACGACGCGGTGCCTTGGTAGGGTCGCTTCCCAAACGACCGCACGCAGACCCGACCAGCGCGGTAAGGCATGACCTTTGCCGGAGTTCGGCCTTGCAGGCGTCGTTAGGTTTGCGCTTCTCCGAATGCTTCAGGTAAGGAAACCGCGTGCCTGTCCGTCAGACAACTCGGTTGCTGTGGATACCTGGACCCGTGCCGCAATTTCTCATCGCGCAGCTGCGTATACAGATGTTGCGAGATGTCTCGCAACCATCAGGGAGCAACAATGAGAATGCCGCGCTGCGCAGGCGCACCCCCGTCGTTGACTGTGCTCTGACGGAGTGGTGATCCGTATGAAAATGAAATACGCAATTACGTTGCTGGCCGCTGCATTTCCAACAGGGTCGGCATCGCCCCCCACTGAATCAGTCGACGCGGTGGGCCAATGGCTCAACGATCGGGTAATGCGTGCAGCCGAACTGGATAGCGAGGTGGGTGCGAGAGGGCTCGATGAAGGGGTCTACAGGCTCATCCCATTGGCCGAGTTGGATGCTCCGGAGCCCGTCAAGGACTATTTCCGCGAGCAGATCCGGCGCAGCCGATCCGGTGTGGAAAAGGTCGAGCGAGACTCGATACCTTCCCTAGAGGCGCTGTTCAATGCGGTTCCGAAAACACAGAGATCGAATGCAATCCTGCGCCAGCGACTGCCAAATCCGCCCAGTACGCTTCAGGGGACATTGCTGGGCGCCGCTGAAGTCATAGGCATGGAGCCAACGGGTGCTATCGATGGCGTGAAGTCTTCAGGGCTCTCACGCTTCTTCCGTCTTGGCGGGATCGGTATCGTTGAGTTCAACGAGGAGAATTTCCGCGTACCGGGGGGCGTCATTGAAGCCTTTGTCGAGGCGCAGAACACCGAAATCAAAGGCGTGCCTGGTCAGCTGGATATGTCCATGGACGACCAAGGGCGCGGGCAGGTAGTGTTGGTGTGGGCGGGCAAAGACAAACTGTACAAGTTGATCGCCACTGGGAACGACGACGTGCAGCGCAAAGCAGACGTGTTGAAGGAGATTGCGCGATCGATCGTGGACTGAGTCGGCAGGGCGTTCAACATCGACCCCGCCCGAGAATGCGTTCGACTCAAGCTCGGCGCGCATACCGTTGCGCCACTACCGCGCAGACGATCAGCTGGATCTGGTGGTAGATCATGATCGGCAGCACGATGGCGCCCAGGCTGCCGCCGGCAAACAGGATCTTGGCCATCGGCACGCCGGTGGCCAGGCTCTTCTTCGAGCCGCAGAACAGGATGGTGATGCGGTCTTCGCGGTTGAAGCCCAGCTTCCTGGCCAGCAGGTTGATCAGCGGCATGGCGACGCCCAGCAGCACCGCGGCAACCACGGCCACGGCCAGCAGTGACAGGATCGGCGTCTTGCTCCACAGTCCTTCGTTCACTGCTTCGCCGAATGCCGAATACACCACCAGCAGGATCGTGCCCTGGTCGGTATAGCGCAGCAGCGCGCGCTGCCGCTCCACCCAGCGGGCGATCCACGGCCGCAGCAGGTGGCCGGCCACGAATGGCACCAGCAGCTGCAGCATGATGCCCAGGATGGCCTCGCCAGGGTTGTGCATGCCGCCTGCGGTGCCGGCCAGCAGGGCCAGCAGCAGGGGGGTCAGGAACACGCCGAGGATGCTGGAGAGCGACGCGCTGACCACCGCGGCCGGTACGTTGCCGCGCGCCAGCGAGGTGAACGCGATCGACGACTGCACGGTGGATGGCAGCGCGCACAGGAACAGCACGCCGATGAAGAGTTCCGGGGTGAGCAGCCAGCCTTCCAGTGGCTTGAAGCCCATCCCGAGCAGCGGGAACAGCACGAAGGTGCAGGCCAGGATGGTCAGGTGCAGGCGCCAGTGCAGCAGGCCGGCGACGATCGATTCGCGCGGCAGGCGCGCACCGTGCAGGAAGAACAGCGCGGCAATGGCCACGTCGGTGACATCGTCCAGCACCAGGGCGGCGGCGCCGTGCATCGGCAGGAAGGAAGCCAGCAGCACGGTGCCGAGCAGGGCGAGGGTGAAGTTGTCCGGTCGCAGGCGCGACCACCAGCGGGTCATGGTGGGCAGGCTCCTGTAGAGCTGGGGGAATGAGGGTGACGCACGGCCAGGATCAACGCGTGGTGTCCTGCTCGAGCAGCGTGCGCGTCTTGGCTTCCAGCGAGGTTATGCCGGCGTCGCGGCCAAATTGCAGGGCCTGATCGACCGGCATGCCCTGCCGCGCTTTCAGCAACGCCAGCAGCGCGCCGACGCGGTTGCCGGAGGCACAGTGCAGCAGCACCGGGCCGTCGGCCTCGGCCAGCGCAGTGTGCAGCGCCTGTACGTTGGCGGGGGTGAGCCCGGCAGCGCCGGAGACCGGGATGCGGATGTAGTGCATGCCGAGCGACGCCGCTGTGGCGGTTTCGTCGAAGCCGCGGTCTTCGGTGGGCTGGCGCAGGTCGATCACGGTGGTGATGCCTGCCGTGGCGGCCTGCTGGAGTTGTTCTGCAGTCGGTTGCCCGCCGGTGTAGAGGTCTTCGGCAGGATGCTTGAAGGTCCGGGCGAGATTGGCTTCGGCCAGCGAGGCAGGGCCTCGCTCTACCAGGCCAGCTCCCGTAGAGCGACGCCCCGCATCGGCACCGCCAGCATCCGACCCATCCCGCGCAGAGCGACGCCCCGCGTCGGCACCGCCAGCATCCGACCCATCCTGCGTAGAGCGACGCCCTGCGTCGCTGCCGCCAGCAACAGAACCATCCCCGGTAGAGCGAGGCCCTGCCTCGCTGCTCACCGGAGCCAACGTAACCAGACACAACAAGAAGGCACTGAAGAAAGCAGGGCGGTTCCAATATCGCATCACGTCACCTTCCTCCTCGATCGGTCAACGCAGGGTGGCACGTGCCTTCAACAGCTCGCGCAGTTCGTACTTGTCAGTATCGTCCAGACCCTGCTGGCGCTGCTTTGCCTGAAGCTCCTCCAGGCGTTGCAGCAGCAGCTGCTTTTCCAGCTGCGCCACCGCATCGTGCAGTTCCTGGTTCCACATCGCCTCATCGCCCGGAAGCGTCTGCGCGGCCAGCTTCTGCAGCGCGTCCTGCTCCTCGCGGCCTTCGAAGTGCTCCAGCAATGCGCCGGTGCTGATGTCCGGACGCTGTTCCACCAAGGTCAGCAGCTCGATCAACAACTCCACGCCCGGCAGGCGCAGGCCGCCGAAGTGATGGCCGTCCAGGGTCATCGCCAGCGACGGCTGCTGCAGCAGGATCGCAATGGCCGCACGCACCAGGCTGCGCCGTTGCGCCGGGGCC
>NZ_CAUQPH010000159.1:0-7288 GCF_963519925.1 uncultured Stenotrophomonas sp.
GCGCAGCTGCACGCTGCGCGGGTCCATCGCATCGCCGTCGCGGAGGGGCTGCAGTGCGCGCCGGGCCTCCACCGGCTGGTCCATGCGCAGCAGGTTGCGCCCCCATGCCAGCTGCACCGCCTGCTGCTGCAGGCGCGCGTCCGGGCCGTTGCGGGTGGTCTGCCGCATCAATGCCGCCAGGCGGTCGCCGGCCTGCCAAGGGTCGACATGCTCGCCGACGATCTCGGCCATGCGACGGTCTGCGCGCAGCACCTCCAGGTCACCGTCGCCGCGCTGGGCGGCCTGCCATTGCCGCCCTTCGCGCAGGGCGGCCAGGCCGTCCTGCCAGCGGCCGGCGTCGGCCAGCGCGCTGCCGTAGTCGTACAGCCCCTGCGGGAGCAACCCGATGGCGTCCGGCTGCCGCCAGATCGCCACTGCGCGCCCGAACGCATCCACCGCCGCAGCGGTATCGCCGCGTTCCAGCGCTGCACGTCCCAGGGCGTGCCAGGTCTGCCCGGTGTCGCGGTGCTGCTCGCCCAGCGCCTTGCGGGTGAGCTGGTGGACCTGCAGCAGGGCCTGCCGGGCCTGCGCCAGGTCGCCCCGCTGCAGCGCCAGGCTGGCGCGCAGGCGGCGGATGGTCAGCGTCTCCGGGTGATCCTCGCCATACAGCGCCACTGCGTCGGCCCAGGCCTCGCCCAAGCTGCGTTCGGCACCGTCCAGGTCGCCCTGCGCGGCGAGGGTCTCGCCCAGGTGGCGATGCAGCGTGACCCGCTGCGGGTGGCGGTCGCTGGTCCGCTCCTGCAGCAGTTGCAGGGCCTGGCGGTAGCCGGCCAGCGCAGCCGACGCGTTGCCGACGTCGTTTTCCAGCGCGGCCAGATCGGCCAGGCTTTCGGCGGTGCCGGTGGTGTCGTGCGCTACTTCGCGGCGCAGCGACAACGCCCGCTCGAACGCCGCGCGTGCCTCGTCACGGTAGCCCAGCAGTTGCTGGCAGCGGCCCAGCTGTGCGTGGAACTCGGCCACCAGCGAGGGCAGTGCCTGCTGCTGTTCGCCGGCCAGCGCCTGCAGCGGCGTCATGTGCCCCACGCACTCGCGCGACCGCCCCAGCATGCGCAGCGCGCGACCGCGCTGGGTCACGGCCTCCAGCTGCATGTCCGGCGGAACGTCTTTCACCTGCTCCAGCAGCGCGCGCTGCCGGTCCAGGGTTTCCAGCGCCAGTGCGTAGTCGCCCATGCCGATCCGCAGCCGTCCGATCACGCCTTCCAGGTTGGCCAGCGGCAGGGGCTGGTCGGCCAGTTCGGCCTCGCCGCGCTGCTGCCCGGTCGCCAGCAGCTGGCGTACGTCGAAGCTGCCATGGCGCACGCCGGCGGCGCGGTCGAACAGGCCGATGGTGAAATCCTGCATGGCCTGGGCGCGCGCGATCTCGCGCCGGGCCTGCTGCATCTGCCACAACGCCAGCGCCGCCAGCGCCACCAGGACCACCGCGACCACGGCCGCAAGCGCCACGCCCCAGCGGTGCCGGCCCAGGTACTTGCGCAGCCGGTACAGCGCCCGCTGCGGGCGCGCCTGGATCGGACGGCCTTCGAGGAAGCGCTGCAGGTCCTGGGCCAGCGCCTCCACCGAGGCATAGCGCTGCGCCGGCTCCTTCTGCAGGGCCTTCAGCAGCACCGTGTCCAGGTCGCCGCGCAGGCGCCGGGCCAGGCGCCGCGCCGCCGGCGTGACCGCCGCATCGGTGATGTCGCCGCGCAGCAGCACGCTGGACGCGCGGGGCGCGTCCACTTCCAGGATCGACCGCTCCCATTCGGCGTCGCTGACCCGGCGCAGGCGGTATGGCTTGCGCCCGGTGATCACCTCGAACAGCACCACGCCGAGCGAGTACACGTCGGTCAGCGTGGTCACCGGGGCGCCCCGCACCTGCTCCGGTGCGGCGTAGTGCAGGGTGAAGGCACGCGCTTCGGTGGGCGGGTGCGCGGCGTTGGCGCGCGCCTGCTCGTCGTCGAGCAGTTTGGCGATGCCGAAATCCAGCAGCTTCACTTCGCCCGCGGTGGTGACCAGAATGTTGGACGGCTTCAGGTCGCGGTGCACGATCAGGTTGGCGTGCGCGTGGCTGACCACCGCGCACACCTGCAGCATCAGCTGCAGGCGGCGTTCCAGCGGCAGCTGCAGGCGCTGGCAGTAGTCGGTGATCGGTTCGCCTTCCACGTAGGCCAGGGCCAGGTAGGGCTGGCCCTGCAGGTCCACGCCCGCGTCGAGCAGCTGCGCCAGGTGCGGGTGCTGCAGGCGCGCCAGGATCTCGCGTTCGCGGCTGAAGCGCTGGCGCAGCCCTGGATCGGCATAGCCGCTGCGCAGCAGCTTCAGCGCCACCTGCCGCTGGTACAGGCCATCGGCGCGTTCGGCCAGCCACACTTCGCCCATGCCGCCTTCGCCCAGTTGCCGCAGCAGCCGGTACGGGCCGATATGGGTGCCGGCGCGGCTGTCCTCGGGGGCGGCGGTCCACAGCGGTTGGGCCATGAAGTCCTGGCTTTCCTGCTCGTGCGTCAGCAGCCGTTCCAGGTCATCGGCCAGCGTGGCATCGGCCGCACGCAGTTGCGCCAGGCGCGCGCTGCGCTGGTCGGAGGGCATTTCCAGCAACTGATCCAGCAGCGAGGAGAGCTGCCGCCAGCGCACTGCATCCATCGTCCCTTCCCCGGGCGTCGTGTTACCGCGCTGCCGATTCGACCGCCGTGCTCAGTCCTCGCGGACCGAGGCCAACAGGAACATCCGCGCCTTCTGCCAGTCGCGCCGGATGCTGCGCTCCGAACGCTGGCACAGGTCGGCGATTTCCTGCTCGGACAGCCCGGCGAAGTACCGCAGCTCCACCACCTTGGCCAGGTGGTTGTCCACCGCCTGCAGGCGCGCCAACGCAACGTCCAGCGCCAGCAGGTCTTCGTCCAGGCGCACGCCGCTGCTGCTGTTTTCCGGAATCTCCGCAACCCGCTTGAGGTCGCCGCCGCGCTTGCGCGCCAGCCGGTTGCGCGCGTAATCGACCACCACGCTGCGCATGGCCGAGGCGGCATAGGCGAAGAAATGTGCCCGGTCCTCGAACCGCGCCGCGCCACGTGCGCCCAGCAGTTTGAGGTAGGACTCATGCACCAGCGAGGTCGCATCCAGGGTCCGACCCTGCTGCCCGGCCAACTGGCGCCGGGCCATGCTGTGCAGTTCCTGGTACAGCAGGGTGAGCACCCGGTCCAGCGAGGCGCGGTCGCCCGCCCGGGCTGAATCCAGCCATACGGTGATATCCGGGCTTTCGTCCATCGCACACCCCCGCCGGTGACGTTGGGCCGACTATAGCGCCGGTTTCCGTCCGTGCGTATGCCGGTTCAGCGCTGGCAGTGGGCGCACCAGACGCTGGCGCGCTGGCCGATGGTCGCGTGGCGCAGCAGCCGGCCGCATTGCCGGCAGGGTTCGCCTTCGCGCCCGTAGACCAGCAGTTCCTGCTCGAAATAGCCCGGCGCGCCATCGGGATTGATGAAATCGCGCAGGGTGGTGCCGCCGCGGGTGATGGCGTACGCCAGGATCTGCTTCACCGCCGTGGCCAGGCGCTGGTAGCGCTCCCGCGAAATCTTCCCTGCCTCGCGCAGCGGGTTGATCCCGGCCATGAACAGGCTTTCGGCCGCGTAGATGTTGCCCACGCCGACCACGATGCCCTGGTCCATCAGGAAGGTCTTCACCGGCGCCCGGCGGCCCCGGCTGCGCTGGAACAGGTACTCGCCGTCGAACGCGTCGTCCAGCGGTTCCGGGCCCAGGCCGGCCAGCAGATCGTGGGTTGCCCCCGCCGGCTGCCACAACAGGCTGCCGAACCGGCGCGGGTCGTTGAAGCGCAGCAGGCGGCCGTTGTCCAGGCTGATGTCGACATGGTCGTGCGCCCGCACCGGGGTGTCGCCGGGCAGCACGCGGAGGCTGCCGGACATCCCCAGGTGCAGCACCGCACTGCCGATGGCGGTATCCAGCAGCAGGTATTTGGCGCGGCGGCGCACGCCTTCGATGGCCTGCCCGGGGAGCAGCTGGCTGATTTCGCCGGGGATCGGCCAGCGCAGGTCGGGCCGGCGCAGGATCACGCCGTGGATGCTGCGGCCTTCCAGGTGCGGGGCCAGGCCGCGGCGGGTGGTTTCTACTTCGGGAAGTTCGGGCATGTGCGCGGCGTCATCGGGGTGGGGCGGACAGTTCCTTCGCGCTCAGGGAGCCGTCGCGGTTGGCGTCCTGTTTGTGGAAGCGGTCGATGATGGTCTGGCGCTGCTGCTCGCGGGTGATCGGCCTGCCCTTGCCGCCCGGCAGTTCGTCGGCGCTGAGCACGCCATCGCCATTCCGGTCCATGCGGTCGAAGGCGTACATCATCCAGGCCACGTACTCGTCAACGCTGACCTTGCCGTCGCCGTCGCTGTCCATGCGCTGCAGGTAGGTGCCGGTGTCGGCTACCTGCGCCTGCGCGCCCAGCGCGAACAGCAGCAGCGCGGCGCAGGAAAAACGCCGCGCAGGGCGGCGTTTTCCGGAAACGGTGGACGGGCGCACCGCTCAGTGCGCCGTCAGCGCGTAGCCCTTCAGGCGCGCTGCGTAATTCTGCAGCGCGGCGATGCCGCTGGCCTCGGCTTCGTGGCACCAGGCCTGCAGCAGCTTCAGGCGTTCGGCGGCATCATTGCCGCGGGCTTCGAGCAGGGCCGCCAGGCGCGCGCGGTGTTCGACCAGCACGCGGATGCGCGGGCGCTGCTCCACCCAGCTGCTGAGCTCGGCTCGGCAATCGGGCTTGAGCCAGCGGCCATCGTTGACCAGGCCACGGCGCATGCGGCGCGGCAGCAGTTGTCGCAGCTTGGCACCGGCCATCGCCGCTTCCTCGCGCAGCGCCGGCACGAACACGTTGCGCTGGTAATCGGTCATCGCCTGGAAGCGGTGCGAAAGCAGCGCCTTGAGGGTTTCGGCATCGGGCACGGCAATGTTCGGGCGCACGTCCATGCTCGGCGCCACGCGCAGCACCTTGGCCAGGCCCACGGCCTGCAGGCCGCGGATGGCTGCCCAGCCGATGTCGAATTCCCAGCGGCGCATCGAGAAGCGCGCCGAGCTGGGGAAGGCATGGTGGTTGTTGTGCAGTTCTTCGCCGCCGATCCAGAACGCCCACGGGGTGAGGTTGGTCGAGGTGTCGGCCGACTCGAAGTTGCGATAGCCCCACCAGTGGCCCAGTCCGTTGACCACGCCGGCGGCCCAGAACGGGATCCACGCCATCTGGATCGCCCACAGCGCAACGCCCGGCAGGCCGAACAGCAGCAGGTTCAACGCGAACAGGGCGACCGGGCCCAGGTTGGCGTGCGGGGTGTAGAGGTGGCGCTCGATCCAGTCTTCCGGGGCGCCACGGCCGTACTGCTCGATGTCCGCGCGCATGCCGCGGGCTTCGCGGTACAGCTCCACGCCGCGCCAGAACACGGTGCCGATGCCCTTGGTGACCGGGCTGTGCGGATCTTCCTCGGTTTCCACCTTGGCGTGATGCTTGCGGTGGATGGCCACCCACTCCTTGGTGATCATGGAGGTGGTGAGCCAGGTCCAGAAGCGGAAGAAGTGCGCGATGACCGGGTGGAAGTCCACGCCACGGTGGGCCTGGCTGCGATGCAGGTACAGCGTGACGGCAAAGATGGTGAGCTGGGTGAACACCAGCAGCACCAGGCCCATGCCCCACCAGCCGAGGCCGACGACACCGCCGGTCAGGAAGTTGAGGAGGGTATCGAGCATCGCAGGACTCCGGGCCGCAACGGCCAGCAGGGAAACGGGTTTACAGGTAGGTCCATCATGGGGCCAGACGTTGCAAACTTCATCCGTCTGATGCGATTTTTGCGCAGTCATTCAGTTGATTTCCCCCTTCGTGAGCATTGCCCCCGCATTCATGACCGTCGCTACCCCTCCCCCGGCCGCTGCGTCCGCCGCCCCGTTGATCGAACTGGACCGGGCCTGCGTCATCCGCGGCCAGGTCCGGGTCCTGCACGACCTCAGCCTGCGTATCGCACAGGGCCAGCACACGGCGCTGCTGGGCCCGAACGGCTGCGGCAAATCCTCTTTCATCAAGCTGATCACCCGTGAGCTGTACCCACTGGCGCACGCCGACGGCACGGTGGCGGTGCGCGTGCTGGGCCAGAACCGCTGGCAGGTGGACCGGCTGCGTTCGCAGCTGGGTATCGTCACCGGCGACCTGAGCAGCAACCTGGCCGACATGCCGGGCCTGACCGTGGAAGAAGCGGTGCTGTCCGGGTTCTTCGCCAGCTTCGTGGTGCCGGCATTCCGCGAGGTGACCGACGACATGCGCGCGCGGGTGCGTGAAACCCTGGCCCTCACCGGCGCACTGCCGTTGCTGCAGCGCGGCTACGCCGAGCTGTCCGCCGGCGAAACCCGTCGCGTGCTGATCGCGCGTGCGCTGGTCAACCGCCCGCAGGCGCTGCTGCTGGACGAACCTTCCACCGGGCTGGACCTGGTGGCCCGCCAGCACCTGGTGGCCACGATGCGCACGCTGGCCGCACAGGGCATCACCCTGGTGCTGGTGACCCACCACATCGAAGAAGTGATTCCGGAAATCGAACGCGTGGTGCTGCTGCGCGGTGGCCGGATCGCCGCCGACGGCACGCGCGCGGAGCTGCTGCGCGATGGGCCGCTGTCCGAGGTGTTTGGTGGCCCCATCCAGGTGCTGGAGCACGAAGGCCGGCTGACCGCGTTCGCCGGGTAAAACAGCCACGCAGGGCGTGGCGCTACACGCCCTGCGCTGCTTCCCTGCCTAGAACCGCACCGCTACCGCGCGGCGTTCGATCGGCGCCATCCGGCCCTGGTCCTGCAGCTGCAGGTCACGCAACTCGAACGGCGCGCCGTAGCCATTGGGCAGCGCGACCTCGTCGAAGGCCAGCAGCAGCTCACCGCTGCCGGCAGCGTCGAACCACGCAGCGCTGTGTGCCTGCGCCACCGGGCGCAGGCTGCCGCCCGGGGCGGTGGCGTACAGGGTGCCGCGGGCTTCGTACCGGCCCGGCGCGCCTATCTGCAGCGGCAACCGCACCTGGCGCTGCGCCGCGTCCACCTCGGCCTGGCCGCTGAAGCGCGCGGTCGCCCGCGCCACCGCGAACGCCACCTTGGCGTCGCGCTGCACGCCCTGCGCGCTCACGAAGGCCTGCAGCTCCCACAATCCCTCGGTGGTGCCGATGTCCTCCGGAACGGTCACCTGCGCGCGCAGGCCGTTCCTGGCGGTCACCAGCGGCACCGGCCAGCTGCGGCCGTCCGGCGCCACCAGCAGCGCCTCGCCGGCGGCCGGCAG
>NZ_CAUQPH010000160.1:0-7199 GCF_963519925.1 uncultured Stenotrophomonas sp.
GTGCAGCCCCGGCCGGGGCCTGGCCATTGCCGTTGGCGGCGGTCGGGGTCCACGGCTTGGCCGTGGCCGGCGCGCCTTCCTTGACCTTCTGCACGCCCGCCACGATCACCTGGTCGCCGGCCTCCAGGCCGCTGCTGACCAGCCAGTTGCTGCCCTGCTGGCCTTCGGTGACGACGTTGCGGCGCAGGACCTTGCCGTCCTTGCCGACGACCATCACGTAGCCGCCGATGGTGTCACGCTGCAGCGCCTGCAACGGAACCAGGAAGGCATTCTTGCGCTCGCCCAGCGCCGCCTGGAAGCTCACGAACGATCCCGGCAGCAGGATCTTGTCCGGGTTCGGCAGCACGGCGCGCAGGGTTACCGCGCCGGTGGACGGGTCGACCACGGCCGAGGAGTAATCCAGCGTGCCCGCGTGCTCATAGGCGGTGCCGTCGGCCAGCTTCACCTGCACGGTCGATTTGCCGTCGCCGGACAGGGTCACCGCGCCCTTGGCCTGGGCCTGGCGCAGCTGGGTGAGTTCGTCCGAGCTCATCGAGAAGTTGACGTACAGCGGGTCGAGCTGGTCCACGGTGGTCAGCAGGGTGATGTCGCCCTGGCCGACCAGCGCGCCTTCGGTGACCTGCTGTTTGCCGGCGCGGCCGTCGATCGGCGAGGTGACCTGGGCATAGCCGAGGTTGATCTTGGCGTTCGACAGCGACGCCTGGGCCTGCTGCACGGCAGCGGCGGCGGTGCGCTCGGTGGCTTCAGCGGCGTCCAGGTCCGACCGGGAGACGAACTTCTGCGGGGCCAGCGAACGGGCGCGGGCGGCGTCCGCCTTGGCGTTGGCGTAGGTGGCCTGCGCCGAGGCCAGTTCGGCCTGCGAGGCATTCAGTGCGGCCTGCAGCGGCGCCGGGTCGATCAGGAACAGCACCTGGCCCTGCTTCACGTCCTGGCCTTCCTGGTAGACGCGCTTGAGCAGCACGCCCGGCACGCGGGCGCGCACGTCGGCACTGCGGTACGGCGACAGGCGGCCGACCAGCTCACGCTGCAGCGGCAGGGTGTCGGCTTTGGCCTCGATCACGCCCACTTCCGGCGGCGGGGGCGTCTGTTGCTCCTCCTTCTTGCAGGCGGTCAACGCGACGGCGACTGCGCACGACAGGGCAAAGGTGCGGAGTGGGGCGATCATCAGGAGAAACTCCGGTGTTGGTTTGAATGCGGTGGGCGGACCGCGTCCGGCGCGGCAAACGCACGCAGGAAGCTGTCCACGGAAAATTCGGCCCAGCGGCGCCGCTGCGAAGCGTCAGCACGATGGGGGGTGTGGAACCGTTGTTTCTCGAAATCCAGCCCGGCGATCATGCTCAATAGCAGCTCGGCCATGAAGTGCGGGTCGTCATGCCGGAGCAGGCCATCCCGACACCGCTGTTGGATCCATTCAGCGAGGTGAAGGCTGAGCGCACCCGCGCCATCGCGATAGAGCGAACGTGCTTCGTCGGGAAACTGGGCCGCCTCCGCTGCGATCAGGCGGCGGGCCTGGGCCACGTGGGGTTCGTTGAAGTGGTCCAGGTAGTCGAGCGCGAACTGCAGCAGGCTGCCGCGCAGGTCGTCGCCGTCCAGGGCGCGCAGGCCGGCGGTGGCGCGGCACAGGTGCCGCTGCAGGACCCGGCGCAGCAGTTCCTGCTTGCTGCCGTAGCGGCTGTAGAGGGTCTGCTTGGAGCATCCCGCCTGCTGCGCGACCGACTCCATGCTCAGCTGCATGCCCTGGGTGGCCATCAGATCGCGCACGGCATCGAACACGCGATGATCGCGCGCGTCGAGGACCGCAGCGGCTGGGGCAGGGGAGTTCACGCGGTGGACTATACCGTCCAGTTCAGAATTGGTGAAGCGTGGCGTTCGGCACGGTCCGTCATGGCGACATCAAGCTGCCACCGCGCGTGCCGATGCTGTTGCATCCGCTGCATCGCGGTCGGCATCCATACCGCCGCGGATTGAACGTGTCGATGTAAACGCCACCCAACCCGAAAAACCTTATTCCGTCCTGCAGCAAGGTGTTTTCATGCGGTAGGGCTACAATTTCATCTTTCCAACTGGGCAACACGCACCGCTCTGCCATGAAACCGCAAAAAACAGCAGCCAAGACCGTGAAAAAAACGACCAAACCAGCCGATACGCAGACTGTTTCGCCAGTGGGCTTCTCGCTGGAACCGGTGTACACGGCCTTGCGCAAGCGTTACCCGGCGGCCGGGCAGGCCGAGGCAGTGGCGTTCGCCGCAGACTTCTACAAGCGCATGGAAGCGGACGAGTTCCCGCACCACACCGCTGAAGAATGGGCCGCGCTGGCCGGCGACACCCTCGAATTCGCGCGCGCGCGCAAGGCTGGCAAGGCCAACGTGCGCGTGTTCAACCCCACCCTGAAGGCCAACGGTTGGGAATCGGCGCACACCGTGCTGCAGATCGTCAACGACGACATGCCGTTCCTGGTCGACACCGTGACCATGACCCTGGCCGACCACGGCGTGGGCGTACACGTGCTGGGCCACCCGGTGATCCGTTTCACCCGCGACAAGTCCGGCAAGGTGTCGAGCGTGGGCGAGGGCACCGCTGAATCGGTGATGCTGCTGGAAATCGACCGCCAGCCGGCCGAGGCCATGGCCGATGTCGAGCAGGCCATCGTCAAGGCGCTGGAGGAAGTGCGGGCCATCGTCGGCGACTGGCAGGCCATGCGCAGCAAGGCGCTGGCCCTGGCCGACGACCTCGGCACCCGCCAGCTGCCAGTGGACGACGCGTCGCGCGCCGAAGCGCAGGCATTCCTGCGCTGGGCCGCTGAAAACCACTTCACCTTCTTCGGCTATCGCGAGTACCGCGTCGAGAAGCAGGGCAAGGAAGACGTGCTGGCGCCGTTGAACGACACCGGCCTGGGCCTGATGCGCGGCAAGGACAAGTCCGCCGCGCGCCCGGTCAAGACCTTGGCCGCGCAGGGCCTCAACGCCACCACCGGGTTGAAGGACGCGCTGATCCTGACCAAGACCAACGCGCGTTCGCGCGTGCACCGCGCCGGCTACATGGATTACATCGGCGTGCTGGAATTCGACGCCAAGGGCAGGATCATCGGCGAACAGCGCTTCCTCGGCCTGTTCACCTCCAGCGCCTACAACCGCCGCCCGTGGGAAATCCCGCTGGTGCGCCAGCGCCACGAATACGTGATGAGCAAGTCGGGCCTGGCCCCGGCCAGCCACAGCGGCAAGGCGCTGCGCCACATCCTGGAAACCCTGCCGCGCGAAGAGCTGTTCCAGTCCAGCGAGGAAGAGCTGTACCGCACCGCCATCGGCGTGCTCGGCCTGCAGGAGCGCGTGCGCAGCCGCCTGTTCCTGCGCCGCGACAAGTACAGCCGTTTCATTTCCGCGCTGGTGTACCTGCCGCGCGAACGCTTCAACACCGACGTGCGCCTGCGCATCGAAGCGATGCTCAAGGACGCCCTGCAGGGCGAATACGTGGACAGCTCGGTGGTGCTCGGTGAGTCGCCGCTGGCCCAGGTGCACCTGATCGTGCGCCCGAAGGCCGGCCAGACCCTGGAAGTGGACACCCGCGTGCTGGAACAGAAGCTGGCCCAGGTCCTGCGCAACTGGCAGGACGACCTGCGCGAAGCGCTGGTGGTCCGCCACGGCGAAAGCGAAGGCCTGCGCATCGCCTCGCGCATCGGCAAGGCACTGCCGGCCGGGTACATCGAGGACTCCAGCACCGAGATCGCGGCCAATGACGTCAGCCAGCTCGACGCGCTGACCGGTCCGGACGACCTGCGCCTGAGCCTGCAGGCCGTGCAGCGCGAAGGTGGCGAGGGCCTGCGCCTGAAGCTGTACCGCCAGCTGGACGACATCCCGCTGTCCGACGCGCTGCCGATGATGGAAAACATGGGCCTGCGCGTGATCTCCGAGCGCCCGTACCGCCTCAGCGTGGACAACGCGCCGGTGTACGTGCAGGACTTCGAAGTGGAGTCGCTGGCCGGTCCTATCAACGCGACCAGCGCCGACGCCGCGTTCGGCGAAACCTTCGCCCGGGTCTGGCACGGCGACGCCGAGAACGACGGCTTCAACCGCCTGGTGCTGGCCGCCGGCCTGCACTGGCGCCAGGTCGCGATGCTGCGTGGCTACTGCAAGTACCTGCTGCAGACCGGCGTGCCGTTCTCGCAGGCCTACGTGGAAGCCACCTTCACCCGTTACCCGCTGCTGGCCCGCCTGCTGGTCGAGCTGTTCGAGGCGCGCTTCGACCCGGCCACCGGGAACGAGGACAAGGCGGCAATCGCCGAGGGCCAGGCCGAGCTGCGCGCACACCTGGACGTGCTCTCCGGTGGCGACGAGGCCACCCTCAAGGTGCTCGGCACCGTGGTCGATGCCCGCAAGGGCGACCGCAAGGCGCAGATGGACGCGGCGCGCGATGCGCTGCTCAAGTTGATGGACCGCGTCTCCAGCCTGGACGAAGACCGCATCCTGCGCAGCTTCATGGGCGTGATCGACGCCACCCTGCGTACCAGCTACTACCAGACCGACGCGGAGGGCCGCCACGGCCACGTGATCAGCTTCAAGTTCGATTCGGCGCTGGTGCCGGACCTGCCCAAGCCGCGCCCGTACCGCGAAATCTTTGTGTACGGTCCGCGCGTGGAAGGTACCCACCTGCGCTTCGGCGCGGTCGCCCGTGGCGGCCTGCGCTGGTCGGACCGTCGCGAAGACTTCCGTACCGAAGTGCTGGGCCTGGTCAAGGCGCAGATGGTGAAGAACACGGTGATCGTGCCGGTCGGTGCCAAGGGTGGCTTCTTCGCCAAGACCCCGCCGGCCAGCGGCGACCGTGATGCGGTGTTCGCCAATGGCGTGGCCTGCTACAAGCTGTTCATCCAGGGCCTGCTGGACATCACCGACAACATCGTCAACAACAAGATCGTGCCGCCGGTGGACGTGGTCCGCCACGACATGGACGACCCGTACCTGGTGGTGGCGGCCGACAAGGGCACCGCGACCTTCTCCGACATCGCCAACGGCCTGGCCATCGCGCACGGCTTCTGGATGGGCGATGCGTTCGCTTCCGGCGGTTCGGTCGGTTACGACCACAAGGGCATGGGCATCACCGCGCGCGGTGCGTGGGAGTCGGTCAAGCGCCACTTCCGTGCGCTGGGCCGTGACAGCCAGAGCCAGGACTTCACCACCGTGGGCGTCGGCGACATGTCCGGCGACGTGTTCGGCAACGGCATGCTGCTGTCTCGGCATATCCGCCTGCTGGCCGCGTTCGACCACCGCCACATCTTCCTGGATCCGAATCCGGATGCGGCCACGTCGTTCGTCGAGCGCGAGCGCATGTTCACCGTGCCGCGGTCGAGCTGGGCCGACTACGACGCCAAGCTGATCAGCAAGGGCGGCGGCATCTACCCGCGCACCCTGAAGTCGATCGAGATCACGCCGCAGGTGCGTGAAGCGCTGGGCCTGGACGACAACGTCAAGGCACTGTCGCCCAACGACCTGATGAGCGCGATCCTGAAGGCGCCGGTGGACCTGCTGTGGAATGGCGGCATCGGTACCTACGTCAAGGCCGCCACCGAACAGCACAGCGACGTCGGCGATCGCGCCAACAACGCGCTGCGCGTCAACGGTGGCGAGCTGCGCTGCAAGGTGGTGGGCGAGGGTGGCAACCTGGGCATGACCCAGCTCGGCCGTATCGAGGCGGCCCAGGCCGGCGTGCTGCTCAACACCGACTTCATCGACAACTCGGCCGGCGTGGATACCTCCGACCACGAAGTCAACATCAAGATCCTGCTCAACGACGTGGTGCGGGCCAAGAAGCTGACCGTGGACGCGCGCAACAAGCTGCTGGCGTCGATGACCGACGAAGTGGCCGAGCTGGTGCTCAACGACAACTACCGCCAGAACCAGGCCCTCAGCCTGATGGAGCGGATGGCGGTCAAGCGCCTCGGTTCGAAGCAGCACTTCATCCGCACCCTGGAAAAGCAGGGCCTGCTGGACCGGCAGATCGAGTTCCTGCCGTCCGACGCCGAGCTGTCGGCGCGCAAGGCGCGCGGCCAGGGCCTGACCCGTCCGGAGCTGTCGGTGCTGCTGTCGTACTCCAAGCTGGTGGCGTTCGCGCAGCTGCTGGAGTCGGACATCCCGGAAGATCCCTACCTGTCCAAGGAGCTGCAGCGCTACTTCCCGACGCCGCTGCAGAAGAAGTACGCGGATGCGATGGAGCGTCACCGCCTGAAGCGCGAAATCATCGCCACGGCGGTGACCAACCAGACCATCAACCGCATGGGCGCCACCTTCCTGATGCGCATGCAGGAAGACACCGGCCGCAGCATCGCCGAGGTCGCCAAGGCGTATACGATCAGCCGCGAAACGCTGGATGCAAGAGCCCTGTGGGCGCAGATCGACGCGCTCGACGGGACCCTGCCGGAATCGGTGCAGATCGATGCGCTGGAAGTGATCTGGAAGCTGCAGCGCTCGTTCGTTCGCTGGCTGCTGTTCCGCCCCGGCGCGATGCCGGGCATCACCGAGGCGGTGAACCGCTACCAGGCGCCGTTCAACGACATCCGCGACGCGTCTGGCGTGCTGCCCGATTCGCAGCGTCCGGCCTATGAGGCAAGCGTGCAGGAGTGGAAGGACAAGGGCCTGCCGCCGGCATTGGCACAGCAGCTGTCCGAGCTGCAGTTCCTGGAGCCGGCGTTCGACATCATCGAACTGGCGCGCACCCGCAAGCTGAAGCCGGTGGACGTGTCCAAGGTCCACTTCCGCCTGGGCGACGCCCTGCAGCTGCCATGGCTGTTCGAGCAGATCGACGCGCTTGAGGTCAACGGCCGCTGGCACGCGGTGGCGCGTGGCGTGCTGCGCGACGAGCTGGCCGCCCATCACCGCAACCTGGCTGCCCAGGTGCTGTCGATGAAGGGTGGCAGCGCCGAGGCCAAGGTCGCGGCCTGGATCGGCCGTGACGACAGCAGCCTGCGTTTCACCCTGTCGATGCTGCAGGAGCTGGCCGAGCAGAAGACGCTCGACTACCCGACGGTATCGGTGGCGGTGCAGCGCCTGGGCCAGCTGGCCGCCCACGGCGCGTAAGCGCTCGGAATTGCCGGGCTCTGCCCGGCAACGGCTGCACGAAAAGGCCCCGCCACAATGGCGGGGTCTTTTTTATTTGAAGCAGACGCGGTTGCCGGTGGGGCGAGCGCGGGGCCGCCGTGCCCTTGTGGGCGA
>NZ_CAUQPH010000161.1:0-7196 GCF_963519925.1 uncultured Stenotrophomonas sp.
CCACCACGGCGTGCCGGCATGCGGCGCGGCCAGGTCCAGGCGTTCGCCCATCACCGGGGTGGACAGCGCGATGCCGCGCTGCGCTGCCAGCGCGCTGACCCGCTCGAACGGCTCTTCCCAGCGATGCATGGCCAGGTCGAAGGTGCCGTTGTGGATCGGCACCAGCCAGCGGCCACGCAGGTCCTGTTGGGCCTGCACGGTCTGCTCCGGCTGCATGTGCACGAACGGCCACTTGGCGTCGTACGCGCCGGTTTCCAGGAATGCCACGTCGAACGGCCCGTAGCGCTCGCCGATGCGCTTGAAGCCGTTGAAATAGCCGGTGTCGCCGCTGAAGAAGACGCGTAGCTCTTCGTCCATGATCACCCACGACGCCCACAGCGTGCGGTTGCCATCGCGCAGGCCACGGCCGGAGAAGTGCTGCGCCGGGGTGGCGGCGAAGCGCACGCCGTCGACTTCGGTTTCGTCCCACCAGTCCAGCTGGCGCACGCGGTCGCTCGGCACGCCCCAGTTGATCAGGCGGTCGCCGACCCCCAGCGGTGCCAGGAACACGTCCACCCGCTCCGCCAGGTATTTGATGGTCGCCTTGTCCAGGTGGTCGTAGTGGTCGTGCGAAAGCAGTACGCCGCGAATCGGCGGCAGGTCGCGCAGGGCGATGGGCGGCGCATGGAAACGCTTGGGCCCCATCCACTGCACCGGCGAGGCGCGCTCGGAGAACACCGGGTCGGTCAGCCACCAGCCACCGCGCAGCTTGATCAGCAGGGTGGAATGGCCGAGGCGGTACACGCTGCGGTCCGGGGCCTCGGCCAGTGCCTGCGCGCTGAGCGCGTGCACCGGCGGGGCCTGGTCCGGGGTGGTGCCGGGCGGCCGGTTGAAGAAGAAGTCCCAGAACAGCTTGAGCGTGGTGCCCAGCGATTCGCGCGGCTTGGGCGCGACGTTGGTGAACTGGTCATCGGCGCGTTGCGGCGAGTTTTCGTAGGAGGCAATAGGCACGGTAAAGGTCATCCCGATGATTACGGTGAGGGTGAAGCCGACAACAAGGACGGGGAGGATGCGCATGCGTCGTCTCATGGGTGAGTGCGCAGGCACTCATTTATAAGGGACATCAACATCAGCGCTGGATGCCTTTCCAGAACAGGTCGAAGCCTGCCTGTTGCAGCATCTGGCGTTGTTCAGGCTGGGCGGCCATGGCCTCCAGGGTGGTTTCGAGCAGGCTGATCATCACCCGTCCCAGGTAGAAGGAAACGCGTTCGGGGTCGGCATGCTCGGCGATGCGCGCTTCCAGGTCCTGCAGCATGGTGCCGAACAGTCCCGCGCACTGGGTGCGGGTGCATTCAGTGATGCGTTCGGACACCTTGAGCTGGCGCAGCGCCATGCGCTCCACCGGCGACTGCGCGCCCCAGACCAGCAGCGCGTTCCACACATGCAGCAGCTGTTCGCGCACCTCGGCATCGGCCGGGAAACTACCGCCGATGGCCAATGCCAGGCGTTCTTCGAGGCGCACGAACAGCGCGTTGAGCAGCGCGTCCTTGGTCTCGAAGTAGGTGAACACGGTGCCCTCGGCGACCTTGGCCGCCTTGGCGATCTGCGCGGTGGACGCACCCACGCCCCGTGCGGCCACCTGCTCGGCAGCGGCAATCAGGATCGCGGTGCGTTTTGCGTCGCTCAGCGGGCGGGCCATGGCGGGAGGGTTAAATGAGTGATTGCTCATTTAAAGCCGAAAGCGGCCCCAGCGCAAGTCCCGCGTCCCGCGCGATGCCTGCGGTTCAGGTGATGGATGCCGTCGCCCAGCGCGTCGGCGCAACGTTGAATCCGGCCCTGCCGGGGTCTATAACGCGGTTCTGGCACCCGCAACCGGATGCGCAATGGCCACCACCGGAAAGAAGACTGCCGCCCCCGCCCCCGCCACGGCCACGCCGCGCCTGCTGGCCGGCGGCAATCCGCAGATTCCCAAAGGCGAGGGCGATGGCCCTGTGCAGGCCTGGATCGCGGGCGTACCCGGGGACAAGCGCGAGGCGGCCCGGCAGCTGGACGCGCTCATCGTCGCGGCCGTGCCCGGGGTGCGCAAGGCGGTGAAGTGGAATTCGCCGCTGTACGCCGCGCGCGACGACGGCTGGTTCCTCAGCATGCACTGCTACGCCCGCTACATCAAAGTGGCCTTCTTCCGTGGCGCCGCGCTTGCCCCGCCGCCGCCGGAGCCGTCAAAGAGCCAGGACACCCGCTACCTGCACGTGCCCGCGGACGCGCCATTGGACGTGGCGCAGTTCACCCGCTGGGTCAAACAGGCCGCCCGGCTTCCCGGCGAACGCATGTAACGCGCAGCGCCCGCTTCCTGCCAGGACACGACCATGCCCAAGCCCAGCACCCACAGCAAACCCCTTGCCACCGGCCAGGCCGTGGCCGCCGATGCCGCCCGGCAGATCGATGCGAAGATCGCCGCGCTTGGCGATTGGCGCGGCGACACCTTGGCCCGGGTCCGCGGCATCATCCACAAGGCGCTGCCGGACGTGGTGGAAACGGTGAAGTGGCGCGGCGTGCCGGTATGGGAGCACAACGGCATCCTGTGTACGGGCGAGACCTACAAGGCGGCAGTGAAGATGACCTTCGCTCACGGCGCCCGCCTGGACGATCCGAAAGGCCTGTTCAACGCCAGCCTGGACGGCGGGACGCGGCGCGCGATTGATCTGCATGAAGGCGATACGGTCAACGAAGCGGCGTTGAAGGCATTGATCCGCGCGGCCGCGGCATTCAACGCCGACAAGGCCAACGGCAGAGCGACGCCGGCCAGCAAGTCCGCCAAGTCCGCCAAGGGCGATACCGGGAAGACCACTGCGCGCTGAGCGCCTGCAACCCAACATTCCATGTTCCCGCGGTAGCGCCTGCAGCCGGTTTCGGCAAAGATGGTGCGCTGCACGATCGCCACGCGCGCGTGCAGTCCCCCACCGAATCTGGAAGAGCCTGTGCTGAGTGTTGTTGGAGTAGTGCTTGCGTTGTACGTGGTGTGGCGGCTGATCTGGCCGCTGAGGATGCCGGTGTCGGTGCGGGGCCCGCTGGGCCTGCTGATCCTGGCGCTGGCGCTGCACCACCGGATCGTGGCCCGGTTTGCCGGCACCATGGCGTCGCCGGAGATCCCCAAGGCAGCGATCGTCCTGCTGGCTTCCGGTTTCACCGCGCTGCTGCTGGTGGCGGTGTTCCTGCTGGTGCTGGACGCGCTGCTGCTGGGCGCACGGGTACTGCGCCTGAAGCGCGCAGCCGATGCATTGCGGCGCGGTTGGTTGCGACCGGCGGCAGGCGTGATCGCGCTGGTGCTGGGCGTCGTCGGCGTGCAGCAGGGCATCGCCGTGCCGCAGACCCGCCAGATCGATGTCGCCATCGAGGGCCTGCCGGCCGCGTTCGACGGCTACCGGGTGCTGCAGCTCACCGATATCCACGCCAGCCGCCTGCTCACCGGTGACTGGGTGGCCAAGGTCGTGGCCGAAAGCAACGCACTCACGCCGGACCTGGTGGTGATCACCGGCGACCTGGTGGACGGCAGCGTCGCCGCCCGCGCCAACGATGTACGCGCGCTGGGCCAGCTCCGCGCACCGGATGGGGTGATCGCAATCACCGGCAACCACGAGTACTACGGCCAGTATGCGCAGTGGATGCCGGCATTCCGCGCGCTGGGCATGCAGGTGCTGGAGAACAGCCACACCAGGGTCACGCGCGATGGCGCGGTGCTGACCATTGCCGGTGTGACCGACCCGGTCGCGGCCCGTTACGGGCTGCCGATGCCTGACCTGAAGGCAGCACTGGCGGGCGCCGATCCCGAGGCGCCGGTGATCCTGCTCGACCATCGCCCGGGGGAAGCGCGCGCCAACGCGGCGCAGGGCGTGCAGCTGCAGCTGTCCGGGCACACCCACGGCGGCCACATCGTCGGCATGGACCAGCTGGTGAAGCGGGCCAACGGCGGGTACGTCTCCGGACGCTACGACGTGGACGGCATGACCCTGTACGTCAGCAACGGCGCCGGCCTGTGGCCGGGCTTCGCCGCGCGCCTGGGCGTGCCCTCGGAAATCACGCTGGTGACGCTGCGGCGCAGGCCATAGCCCATAATCGCCGCCAACGAGGCCGTTCGGCATCGGTCAACGAGGACGCACGCATGCTGGTTCTGTTCCTTGTAGCGGGGCTGCTGGTGGTGAACACGGCGGCCTCGCTGTACGTATGGGCCAAAGCAGACGCCTCAGCGTCGCAACGGCGCCTGCAGCTGCTTGTGGTCTGGCTTCTGCCGGTGGTGGGGGCGGTGCTGTGCGTCATGTTCGCGGTGATGTCACACACATCCGACGGCCACGGTCCCGACGTTCCCCGTCACAGTGATGGAGGCGACATGCACACCGCTGATCCGGGCGGTTGGCGCCTCCATGGTGAAAGCAGCGACACTGGCATTGGCGACGGCGCGGGCGGTGACGGGGGAAGTGGGGACTGACTGCCCGCAGCCGCCGCTGCACCCGCGCCGGGCCGCTTATCCAACCAACGCGGTCTGGGTCGGCACGGTTGCCTGGACAAGCTCCGGGGCCAGCGCGTGGGCTACGGCCATGCGCAACATGGCGGGGCTGATGTGGCGGCGATGCACGTGGTCGATGGCCGCCATGTAGAGGCGGCCGAAGCGGTTGTGGGTACGCACCCGCGTGCCCAGTGCAATCACTGCGGCGCCGTCTGCCTGCAGCTGCACGCGGACGCAGGAGCGGAAGCGAAGGTGGCGGTCGTCCGCACCCAGCAGCACTTCGGCGCTGCGGTCGGTTGCGTCCACGCACTGTGCATGGACCGGGAAACGACCGGCAAAGAGCGTGCTGCGGTCGCTCGAAAGCAGCGAGGAGACCGGGCAACCCAAGGCTGAAGTGCGCAGCTGAAGCGGCGCCACCAGTGCATTTCGCAGTGCCATCAAACGGCCCACGCTGGGCGGTGGATTGAGCACGAAGCCTTCCAGCACCGCTTCCAGCACCACGCTGGCCGAACGGCTTGCCACGCTGTGCGCGGGCAGCACCAGCGTGTTGTAGTCCTGGTGGTCGACGCCGTCGGCGAGCGCGCCGTGCAGCAGCGAATCCGCCGGCGGGGCAGGCAGCGCCTGCACCGGATGCCGCGCAGCGCTGCGGCCGATGTATCCCTGCGCCGGCCGCAGCCGCGCCAGCCACGCGCGCAGTGGGCCGACCAGGTCGCGTATGCGCGCGCACAGGCCGGCCAACGCAGAACGGGCCGGCGACTGCAGCGACAGGCTCACCACCGGAACGCGCGACAGGTCGGCCTGGTCCAACAACCGCTGCAGTGTCTGCGGCAGGGTATCGGTCAGGGACGGAATGTCGGCACTGTCCGCGTCGATCTGCGCGCGTTGCGCATCCGTCAAGGCGCCGCCGCGCTCGTTGGCATGGCAGGAGAGTGCGAACAGGGCAGGGTGACGCGGATGGCGTGACACGAACTGGTGCCAGGTGCCGCTGCCGAAGCGCACTGTGAACAGGCAGTCCGGTGGAATATCAACGCAGCGCAGGGCATGCAGGAATGCCGCCGGGTCCTCGCGCAGCTGGGTATCGGACGCGGTGGAAAAGCGAAGCTGTGCGCCGCCACTGCCCGCGATGGCGGTGAACATGCGCGGACCGGCATGCCGGTGGAACGGGTGACCCTGCCGCCCGACAGAGAACGAATACAGCGAAGACGCATCGTCATGGGCCAGGTGCATGCCGCCCAGCCGCGCCGATGGTTCATCCAGTGCATCGACGAACGCCGGATGCGCGGCTTGGCGCATGCCGGCGTCGCGCAGCAGCTGGTCGCCTGCGCCGATACCGAGCTGGGTGATCAGGGCGACTTCGACCGGACTGCCATCCCCGTGCGAGGGCAGGCTGATGCTGGGGAACGAACGACTGACGCGGTGAGTGTCCAGCATGCCGATCTCCGTATGGCAGGGCTCAGGAGGCAGGGATGGCCTTGCGCCGCGCCTTGGCACGGCTTTCGCGCTGCAGCGGGCCGCCGACGGGACACACTTCGGCGGCCCAGGCAAACAGGGTATTGGCCAAACGGTCGGGCACCTGGCGGAAGTACACGAACTGGCCGCGCTTCTCGCGCTCGATCAACCCGGCGTCTTCAAGGATGCGCAGGTGGCTGGACAGCGCCGGCTTGCTGAAATCGAAGCGTTCGCCCAGCTCGCCCGCGCTCAACTCGCCGCCATTGAGGTAGGCCAGGATCTGACGGCGGGCGGTGGAGGCCAAGGCCTCGAAGATGCGGTCCATTCGGATAGTTAATTAATTCGTTAACCAATCATGTGCGTTGCCAATGGCGGCTGTCAAGCGCAGCGCAGCGCACCGTCACCACCCCGTAATACGCAGCGCTTACCTTGCGCCGCACTTCAGGGGTGGGGCGGCACAGTGGCCGAGCAGGCAAGAGGGCGGCTGGCGCGGATGTTCGAGGAACATGCGCCGGTACTTCGGGGGTTCTTCGTGCGCCGGGGGGCGCGACAGGACGCCGAAGACCTGGTGCAGGAGACGTACCTGCGTCTGCTGCGTGCGCATGCGGGGCCGGGCGACACCATCGCCAACCCCGAGGCGTATCTGTTCACGGTTGCGCTGAACCTGGCGCGTGAGCAGGCCAGCCGCAGGCGCTGGGCGACCCTGCCGATCGACGACATCGAACAGCTGGGCCAGGGCCTGGCCAGCGGGGAATGCGTGGAAGACGCGGCCGAACGCCAGCAACGCAGCCAGCGCCTGCAGGCGCTGCTGGCCACGCTGCCGGAACACACCCGGGCGGTGCTGGTGATGCAATACCGCGACGGGCTGAGCTACAGGCAGATCGCCGAACGCCTGGGCGTGTCCTCGCACATGGTCAAGAAGCACGTGGTCCGCGGCCTGTCGGTGTGCCGCCGGGCGATGGGCGATGCGGGAGCGGCTCGATGAACCAGCCGACCGTGCACCCGTCAGCGCTGACCCAGGCCGCTGCCCATTGGCATGCATTGCAGCGCCAGGGCGAGGTATCGGCTGCGCAGCAGCGCGCCTTCCTGGACTGGCTGCTGGTCTCGCCCGAGCACCTGCGCGAATACCTTGCCATCAGCGAGACCGCCGGCGCCCTGGCCGAAGCGCTGCGCGCGATGCCCGACGACCTGGCGGTATTGCTGGCCGCGCCCGCGCCGCGCCGCGCGGACGACAACGTGGTGCAGCTGCCGCTGCGCAGCGCAGCGC
>NZ_CAUQPH010000162.1:0-7194 GCF_963519925.1 uncultured Stenotrophomonas sp.
GGCCAGCCGCGCGATGCGCCAGGGCGAGGTGCCGGTGCAGGGCACCGCGCGCAGCGAGCCGGTGGCGCTGCGGCTGGGTTTCGCCGCCGACGATTTCGGCTATGCGATCGACCTGGGCTTCCCGGTGCCCAGCGTGTCGGCGTTCGCCCTGGACCCGCAGATCAAGTGCGAAAGCATCTGGGCCGGGCCGTTCCTGCGCAGCAGCAACGTGCTGGTCGAACGCCGGGGGGCGATGGTGCGGCGACGCCAGGGGCGGCACTGGGAAGGCGTGGACGACCATCTCTCCGTGTTCGAGAGCGTGTTTTCGCAGCTCGCCGATCCGCAGCGCATGCCGGAAGTGCTGCGCCTGCGCGAGACGATCCGTGCATGGCGCTTCTACGACCATTTCCGCACCGATGCGGACGCGCCGGCACGGCAGTCGCCCCTGGCCACGCGCACCCCGGTGCTGGGCCATGACGGCCGCGACCTGGCGGCAGCGTGGCAGACCATCGTCGAAATCGGCGATGCGCAGGGACTGGCCGCCGCGGTGGACGACGCCTTCCCCGGCGCGCAGGTCCTGATCGAGGGCAGCGAAGGCCGCCTGCACCTGAAATTCCAGCAGCCCGGCCTGCTGCGCCCGCTGACGGCCGCCGAACTGTCCGACGGCACGCTGCGTTACCTGCTGCTGATCGCCGCGCTGCACACCCCGCGCCCGCCGCCGCTGATGGTGCTCAACGAGCCGGAAACCAGCCTGCACCCGGACCTGCTGCCGGCGCTGGGGAGGCTGATCCTGGCCGCGACCGCACGCAGCCAACTGTGGGTGGTCTCGCATGCCACCCGGCTGGTGGCCACGCTGCGCGAATCGCCGCTGTGCAACGCGATCGCGCTGGAAAAGCAGCTCAGCCGCACCACCCTGGTCGGGCAGGGACTGCTGGACGCGCCGGCGTGGTACTGGCCGGATCGCTGACGCCGGAGGCGCTGACCCGTAAAACGGATCGGGAAAACGGACCGGTAATACGGACCCGTAAAACGGATCGGTAAAACGGATCGGTAAAACGGATCGGGAAAACGGATCGGTAAAACGGATCGGTAAAACGGATCGGTAGAGCGGACTGTTAGTCCGCTGCTTTTCGCGCAGAAGGCAGCCGACTAACAGTCGGCTCTACCGGTCGGCTCTACCGGTCGGCTCTACCACTCGGCTCTACCCGCCGCGTGGGTCCCGGTTTCGTCACTCGGCGATGTTGCGTGCTTCGGCCGTCCCCAGGATTTCCGGATGCTGCACTTTCCTGCGTCGATTCAGCAACGGGTGCAGGAACACCGCGCCGACGATGATCGCCACGCCGGCATAGAACAGCGGGGTCAGCTCGCGCTGTTCGCTCAGCAGCACCATCGCCAGCAGGATCGCGTACACCGGCTCCAGGTTGGTCACCAGCTGCACGGTGTAGGCGCTCAGGTGGCGCAGCGCGACCAGTGCCAGCGCGAACGGCAGCAGCGTGCAGACCCCGGCCAGGACCAGCAGCAACACGCCGTCGTGCAGGTCCGGCAGCACCCACAGCGGGCTGGCCAGCGCCGGCAGCAGGAATGGCAGCAGCGGCGCCAGCAGGGTCAGGGTGAGGGTGCCGGCGCCCAGCTCCAGCGCGGTCACGGTGAGCGGATCGGCATGGCTGACCAGGCGCTTGTTGAGCGAACCGAAGATGGCCACCAGCAGTGCCGAGGCCGCCCCCACCGCCACGCCCAGGCGCATGCCGTCGGGCACGCCGCCCACCACCATGGCGACGCCGGGCAGCACGGCAATGCCGAACGCGAGCTCGCGCAGCTGGAACGGACGTTTTGCCACCCACGGCTCGATCACCGCGGTGAACACCGGCGCCAGCGCGATGCAGGTAGCCGCCACCGAGGCATTGGCCAGTTTCACCGCGCCGTAGAAGGTGAGCCAGTGCAGCGCCACCAGCGCGCCCACGCCGCAATAGCCGGCAAACAGGGCCGGCGACAGCTGGCGCAGTCCCCGCCACACCCGCGGCAGCAGGGCCAGCATCGCCACCACCAGCAGCATGCGCCACCACACCAGCGGCAGCGCGGGCAGGGTGATCAGCTTGCCGAGGATGGCGGTGATGCCCCACAGCAGCACGCAGAAATGGATCTGGAGAAGCGCTTTGCGGGTATCGGTCATCGGCATCCGGGTATTGTGGCGATTCCCGTAGCGACACGCCATGCGTGTCCCGCACCCTCGGCCGCCAGTCGGCTCCCGTCACTTCCCGCCAACACCCTCCAACTGCTTCCGCAGCGCCACCGCCGCGCCCGGGTTGCGGTGCTTGGCCGCGCCGATGAACAGCACATACACCTCGCGCGGCGCACCGGGTTTCGCGTCGGCGGCGACGTGCGGCAGGTCCGGGTTGTCTTCGCCGCGCGCCCAGCGCATCGCGCGCAGGCACCATTGTTCCAGCGTGCGTTCGGGATAGCCGGCGCGCAGGTTGGCGCGCGACTGCATCAGCCGCGCATAGATGAAGTCGGCGGTGGGGTCGGCGAAGCTGGGGTAGTCGCTGGAGCCGCTGTAGACCAGGGCGGCGCCATGCGCGCGCGCCACCGCCACCAGCTCCGGCGTCCACGCCGCCGGATTGCGCACCTCCAGCGCATGCTGCAGCGGGCAGCCGTGGGCCTTCTTCGGCAGCGCGTCGAGGAAGCGGTCGAAGTCCGCGGCGGCGCCCGGATGCCGGTCGGCGAACTGCCAGACCAGCGGGCCCAGGCGGTCGCCCAGCGCGCAGATGCCATCGATGAACCCTTCCGCACGCGCGCCGGCCTCGGCCAGGTCGTGGCGCTGGGTGATCGTGCGCGGTGCCTTGGCCGAAAACCGGAAGCCCGGCGGCGTCTGCTCGCGCCATTGCGCGTACACCGCCGGCTTCTGCGCGCGGTAGAACGTGCTGTTGATCTCGATGCAGCCCAGCTGCCGGCTGGCATGCGCCAGTTCCTCGCGCTGCGGCAGCCCGGCGGGGTAGAAGGTGCCGCCGCGCCAGGCCGGGAACACCCAGCCACCGATGCCGGTACGGATCGGACCGGGGGCCGCCTTGCTCAAAGCCCGTTCTCCCGCCACGGGTCGTAGCTGCCGAACCACCACAGGCGACCCTCCAGGTCGCGGCAGGCGTAACCGCGGCCGCCGTAATCCTGGTCGGCGATATCGATGACCACGGTGGCACCGGCGGCCACCGCCCGCGCGTAGTGCGCGTCGGGGTCGCTGACCACCACGCAGGCGCTCTGGGTTTCGCGGCCGCCGATCTCCTCGGGCTGCGCCACCAGCGCGCCCCACTCGCCGCCGTTGTCGACCGAGCCGAGCATGATCATGCCGCGGCCGTATACCAGCTGGGCGTGGTACACGATGTCGCCCTCGGCATACACGGCCTGCGCCTGGAAACCGAACGCGCGCTCCAGCCAGGCGATGGCGGCCCGCGCGTCGCGGTAGCGCAGGCAGGGAATGACGGTGGAACCGGCGTCGGTGGGGGTGATCATGCGGGCACTCCGGGTGGGCGGCTTCTGGCACACGCGAGCCTGCGACCGCCCGCGTTACCATCGCGCGAAACCTGGCGCGATCCGCCTGAATGGCCTCGACGCCCCTGCAACACGCAACCGGAGACACTGATTGAACACATCCTGGATCGGAGGCCTCGTGCTGCTGGCATGCGCACCCCTGGCGTCGGCGGCGGTGCCGGCCGAACTGCAGCAATTGGAGGCCACCGTCGAGCGCGTGCGCACCCAGTTCGACGTGCCCGGCATCGCGGTGGCGGTGGTCAAGGACGGGCAGGTGGTGCTGGCGCGCGGCTACGGCGTGCGCGAGCTGGGCAAGCCGGCACCGGTCGAGGCCGACACACTGTTCGCGATCGCCTCCAATACCAAGGCGTTCACCGCGACCTCGCTGAACCTGCTGGCAGAGCAGGGCAAGCTGAAGATGGACGACCGGGTGATCGACCACCTGCCGTCGTTCCGCATGTCCGACCCCTACGTCACCGGCGAGATGCGCATCCGCGACCTGCTGTCGCACCGCAGCGGGCTCAGCCTTGGTGCCGGCGAACTGCTGTTCTGGCCGACCACGTCCTACAGCAATGCCGAGGTGGTGCAGCGCCTCGGCAAGGTGCCGCTGAAGGCCGGTTTCCGCGACCGCTACGCGTACGACAACATCCTGTACGCGGTCGCCCAGCAGGTGATCGAGAAGGTCTCGGGGCAGTCCTACGCCGACTTCCTGCAGCAGCACATCTTCATCCCGGTGGGCATGGCCGGCACCCGCTTCAACGCCGACCACCTGCAGCCGGGCGACAAGGCGGCGGTGGGGCATGCCAAGTTCGACTTCACCGAGCTGCGCACGGTGGCGCCGCTGACCTGGTCGAACAACGCTGGGGCCGGGGGCGTCTATTCCAGCGTGCACGACATGGCGCGCTGGATGAACGTGCAGCTCGCCCAGGGCAAGCTGGAAAACGGAACTGCGCTGTTCAGCCCCAAGACGCAGCAGGCGATGTGGCAGATGATCACCCCGCAGGTGGTGCCCGAGCCGAGCGTGCCGCAGCTCGCGGCCGCGCGCCCCAACTTCGCCGGTTATGGCGAGGGCTGGAGCCTGAGCGACTACCGCGGCCGGAAGCTGGTCTGGCATACCGGTGGATGGCCGGGCATGGTGTCGCGGGTGACGCTGGTACCGGAGCAGAAGCTGGGCGTGGTAGTGCTGACCAACCAGGAAGTCGGTGCGGCGTTCAACGCCATCACCATGGCCGTACTCGACGCCTATCTCGGCACACCGCCCACCGACTGGGTGGCGGCATATGCGGCGGCGGTGGCCAAGGCGCAGGACAAGGCCGATGAAGGCTGGGCAGCGCACCAGGCGGCGCGCGATCTTAGGTCGACGCCGTCGCTGCCATTGGCCGGCTACGCCGCGACCTACCGCGACCCGTGGTACGGCAACGTGGTGGTGGAGAAGCAGGGCGGCACGCTGCGCCTGCGCTTCGGCAGCACTGCGCAGCTGGTCGGCACGATGGAGCATTGGCAGCACGACACCTTCATCGTGCGCTGGGACGACCGCTCGCTCAATGCGGACGCATTCGTGAACTTCAGCCTGGACCCGGACGGCAAGGTACGCGAGGTGCGCATGCAGCCGGTGTCGTCGCTGACCGACTTCAGCTTCGACTTCCAGGACCTGGTATTGACGCCGGTGGTAGCCGACGCGTCGAAATGAACCGCCCGCCCGGTGTGTGGCGCGGGTGAAAACAAACGGCAGGCCGCGGTGGGATAATCGCGGCCTGTTGGTTTTTCCGGGGTTGGAATGTTCCGCTGGTTTGAATCGCTGATTCCGGTGTTCCCACCGATCGATGCACGCATGCCGCCGCGCCGCGTGCTGCCGTTCTACATCCACTACCTGCGCCCGGTCTGGCCGGTGCTGCTGGCCACGCTGATCGCCGGGCTGCTGCTGGCGCTGGTGGAAGTGGCGATGTTCGATTTCCTCGGCCGCATCGTCGACATGGTGAGCGAGCAGCCGGATGCGGGCTTCTTCGCGCGGCACGCGGACACGTTGCTGTGGATGGCGGCAATCACGCTGGTGGCCCGGCCGGTGCTGGTGGGGTTGCATAACCTGCTGGTCAACCAGGCGATCGTGCCCGGCCTGAGCAACCGCTCGCGCTGGCTCATGCACAATTACGTGGTGCGGCAGAGCCTGTCGTTCTTCCAGAACGATTTCGCCGGCAGCATGGCCAACCGGGTCATGCAGACCGGCACGTCGCTGCGCGAGTCGGCGGTGCAGATGGTCGATTCGCTCTGGTACATCGTGGTCTACACCGGTACCGCGCTGTACCTGTTCGCGCAGGCCGACTGGCGGCTGATGATCCCGCTGGTGCTGTGGCTGGCTGCGTACGTAGTGATCATGGTGTATTTCGTGCCCCGCGCTAAGGAGCGGGCGTGGATCGCCTCGGAAGCGCGCTCCAAGGCGATGGGGCGCATCGTCGACGGCTACACCAACATCCCCACGCTGAAGCTGTTCGCCCACGGCGGACGCGAGCAGGCCTACGTGGCCGAGGCGATCGAGGAGCTGGCGGTCAAGCACCGCCGGCAGACGCGAATCACCACGGGCATGGACCTGACCATTGCGATCGTCAACGGTTTCCTGATCGCGGGTACCTGCGGGCTGGCGCTGTGGCTGTGGAGCCACGGCAACATCACGGTAGGCGCGATCACGCTGGCGACCGGGCTGGTGATCCGCATCCACAACATGTCCGGCTGGATCATGTGGACCATCAACGGGATCTTCGAGGACATCGGCACGGTGCAGGACGGCATCACCACGATCTCGCAGCCGCTGAGCGTGCAGGACCGCGCGGACGCGGTGCCGCTGGTGGTGCGCGACGGCGGCGTGCACTTCGACGACATCCACTTCCATTATGGCAAGCAGGGCGGGGTGATCGCGGGGCTGGACCTGGTGGTGAAGCCGGGCGAGAAAATCGGCCTGGTCGGGCCGTCGGGCGCGGGCAAGTCGACGCTGGTGAACGTGCTGCTGCGGCTGTACGACCTCGAAAGCGGGCATATCCGCATCGATGGCCAGGACATCGCCGAGGTCACCCAGGAAAGCCTGCGCAGACAGATCGGCGTGGTGACGCAGGACACGTCGCTGCTGCACCGGTCGATCCGCGACAACCTGCTGTACGGGCGCCCGGATGCGACCGAGGAACAGCTGCATGCGGCGGTGGCGAAGGCGCGCGCGGCCACGTTCATCGAGACGCTGCGCGATGGCGAGGGCCGGCAGGGCTATGACGCGCACGTGGGCGAGCGCGGGGTGAAGCTCTCCGGTGGCCAGCGCCAGCGCATCGCGATCGCGCGCGTGCTGCTCAAGGATGCGCCGATCCTGGTGCTGGACGAGGCGACCTCGGCGCTGGATTCGGAAGTGGAGGCGGCGATCCAGGACAACCTGGACGAGCTGATGGCGGGCAAGACGGTGATCGCGATCGCGCACCGCTTGAGCACCATCGCGCGCATGGACCGGCTGGTGGTGATGGACCAGGGCCGCATCGTGGAAACCGGCACCCACGCCGAACTGGTCGCCGCCGGCGGCCTGTACGCGCGGTTGTGGGCGCGGCAGACCGGTGGGTTCGTGGCGGCGGACGTGGTTTAAAGGAGACGCGGCTGCCGGTGGGGCGAGTGCGGGGCCGCCGTGCCCTTGTGGGCGAATTTCCCCCGGCGTCGGCCTGCGGCCGC
>NZ_CAUQPH010000163.1:0-7177 GCF_963519925.1 uncultured Stenotrophomonas sp.
GATGCACTCGGCGCGGGCGCGCACGTAGCCGCGCATGTGGTGGGTGGCGAACTCGGGATGGAACTGCACGCCCCAGGCGTTCGGGCCCCAGCGGAAGGCGTGGCAGTTGTCCTGTGCCGAGCGGGCGAGGATCTCGGCGCCCTCGGGGGCGCGCAGCACGGTCTGCAGGTGGGTGGCGTGCGCGGGGAAGCGGGCGGGCAGGCCGGCGAACAGGGGGTCGTCCTGCGCCGGGGGCTCCAGCGCCAGTTCGATCGTGCCCGATTCGCGACCGGCCGGGTTGTAGGCCACTTCGCCGCCCAGCGCGTGCGCCAGCAGCTGGTGGCCGTAGCAGATGCCGAACACCGGGCGGTTGTCGTGGGCGGCTGCGCGCAGCCAGTGGGCGCTGCGTTCGCTCCAGTCGGCGCGGTCGGTCACGTAGGCGGCCGAGCCGCTGATGATCACCCCGGCATAGTCGCGGTGGTCGGGCAGTTCAGCGCCCTGCACGACGTCCACCACCACGGTTTCGTCGGCGTCGAGCCCGGCCGCGACCCGGATCCAGTGCGGGAAACGGCCGTAGCGGCGCAGCGACGCGACCGGTTGGCCGGTTTCAAGGATCAGGAAGGGGGTGCGGTTCATCTCGCGGCGGCAGTACGGTCAGGACTTCCTCGATTGTAGTCAGCCCTGCCGCCACCTTTTCAAGTGCCGCGCGACGCAGGGTTCGCACCCCTTCAGCACGCGCGGCCTGGCTGAACGCGGCCAGGTCCATGTCCGCGCGGACCAGCCCGCGCAGGCGCGGGCCCAATGGCAGCAGCTCATACAGGCCTACCCGGCCCAGGTAACCGGTGCGCCGGCAGTCGATGCAGCCGGCCGGTGCATATGGCGTGGGCGACTCAGGTAATGCTTCATCGGTATCAGCCAGCACCGCCCATTGCGCCGCGCTGAGCGGCTTGGGCACCTTGCAGTGCGGGCACAGGGTCCGCACCAGACGCTGCGCCAGCACCCCGTTGATGGTGCTGGCCAGCAGGTAGTGCGGCACGCCCAGGTCGAGCAGGCGGGTGATCGCCGAGGGCGCGTCGTTGGTGTGCAGGGTGGACAGCACCAGGTGGCCGGTCAACGCCGCCTGGACCGCCATCTGCGCGGTTTCCAGGTCGCGGATTTCGCCGATCATGATGATGTCCGGGTCCTGGCGCAGCAGGGTGCGCACGCCGGCGGCGAAGTCCAGGTCGATGTTGGTCTGCACCTGCATCTGGTTGAATTCCGGCGCGATCATTTCGATCGGGTCTTCCACCGTGCAAACGTTCACGTCCGGGGTGGCCAGCCGCTTCAGGGTCGAATACAGGGTGGTGGTCTTGCCCGAGCCGGTCGGGCCGGTCACCAGCACGATGCCGTGCGGGCGCTCGACGAGGGCGGTCCAGCCGGCCGCTTCCTGCGGGCTGAAGCCAAGCTGGTCGATGCTCTTGAACGCCGCGTCCGGGTCGAAGATGCGCATCACGCATTTCTCGCCGAAGGCGGTGGGCATGGTCGACAGGCGCATTTCCACTTCGCGCCCGCCCGGAGAGCGGGTCTTGATGCGGCCGTCCTGCGGGCGCCGGCGCTCGGCCAGGTCCATGCGGCCCAGCACCTTGATCCGGCTGACCACGGCGGTCATCACCGCCGGGGGTACCTCGAACACCTTGTGCAGCACGCCGTCGATGCGGAAGCGCATGCGCCCCATGTCGCGGCGCGGCTCCAGGTGGATGTCGGAGGCACGCTGTTCGAAGGCGTACTGCAGCAGCCAGTCGACGATATGCACCACGTGCTGGTCGTCGGCGTTGACATCGCCGGCGCGGCCCAGCTCCACCAGCTGTTCGAAGCTGGGCAGGGTGCCGTTGGTCTCGCTGCGCGAATCGCTGCGTGCGCCGCGCACCGAGCGCGTCACCCCGTAGAACTCCATGGTGTAGCGGTGCAGGTCGAGCGGGTTGACCACCGCCAGTTCGATGCGGCGGCGGGTCAGGTGCTGCAGGTCGAGCAGCCATTCCTGCGCCAGCGGCTCGCTGGTCGCCACCAGCAGGCGCTCGCTGTCCACCGCCAGCGGCAGGAAGCGGTGGCGGCGGGCGTAGGCGTGCGAGACCAGTGCGGTCACCGCCGAAACGTCCACCCGGGTGGGGTCGATGCGCAGGTAACGGGTGCCGGTGCGCTCGGCCAGCCATTGGGTCAGCCGCTCCAGGCCCAGTTCACCGCCGCCGGCGGCGGCCAGCTTCAGGTTGGCCAGCAGCACCAGCGGGTGCACTTCACTGGCGTTGCGCGCGCCCTGGCCGGAAAAGCGGATACGGTCGACATCGTCGGTGGCCACCAAGCCGTCGGCGACCATGGCGGCAGCGACCTGTTCGAACACCAGCCGGCCCGGCGGCAGGGGCTCCTGGGCGGGAGCGGGGGCAAGCGTTGCCGGTGAACGGTGTTCCATGGCGCCAGAATCCTCGGAGCAGCGGCTGCACGGCGTGATGGCGGTTGCCTGGAATGCCGGCGCGCGGTCCGTCGCTATACTAGCGCACCCCCTTTGCAGGCAAGAATCCGCCGCATGTCCGCGATCCCGACCGTTCCGATCACTTTCCAGGGCCTGATCCAGACCCTCAACCAGCATTGGGCGCAGCAGGGCTGCGTGCTGATCCAGCCGCTGGACCTGGAGGTCGGTGCCGGCACCTTCCACCCGGCGACCTTCCTGCGCTCGATCGGCCCGGAAAGCTGGAATGCGGCGTACGTGCAGCCGTCGCGCCGCCCGACCGATGGCCGCTACGGCGAGAATCCCAACCGCCTGCAGCGCTACTACCAGTACCAGGTGGCGATGAAGCCCAGCCCGGACAACATCCAGCAGCTGTACCTGGATTCGCTCAAGGCGCTGGGCATCGACCCGTTGGTGCACGACCTGCGCTTTGTCGAGGACAACTGGGAATCGCCGACGCTGGGCGCCTGGGGCCTGGGCTGGGAAGTGTGGCTCAACGGCATGGAAGTGACCCAGTTCACCTACTTCCAGCAGGCCGGCGGCCTGGAGTGCAAGCCGGTGCTGGGCGAGATCACCTACGGTCTCGAACGCCTGTGCATGTACCTGCAGAACTGCGACAACGTGTACGACCTGGTCTGGACCTACGGCCCGGACGGCACGCCGGTGACCTACGGCGATGTGTACCTGCAGAACGAGGTCGAGCAGAGCACCTACAACTTCGAATACGCCGACGTGGAAGAGCTGTTCCATCGCTTCGACGCCTGCGAGAAGGAAGCGCAGAAGCTGGTCGAGGTGGGCCTTCCGCTGCCGGCCTACGAGCAGGTGTGCAAGGCCAGCCATTCATTCAACCTGCTGGACGCGCGTCGCGCGATCAGCGTGACCGAGCGCCAGCGCTACATCCTGCGCGTGCGCGCGCTGGCCCAGGCGGTGGCGAAACTGTACGAGGCCAAGCGCATCGAAGCGGTGGCAGCCAAGGAGGTGCAGGCATGAGCACGATGCTGCCGCTGTTGATCGAACTGGGGACCGAAGAACTGCCGGTGAAGGCGCTGCCGGGCCTGGCCCAGGCCTTCTTCGATGGCGTGGTGGACGGCCTGGCCAAGCGTGGCGTGGCCGTGGAACGCGGCGATGCCAAGCCGCTGTCGACCCCGCGCCGGTTGGCGGTGCTGCTGCCCGGCGTGGCCGTGGAGCAGCCCGAACAGCGCGGTGAAGTGCTGGGCCCGTACCTGAACATCGCGCTGGACGCCGACGGCCAGCCGACCAAGGCGCTGCAGGGCTTTGCGGCCAAGGCCGGGATCGACTGGACCGCGCTTGAGCGCACCAGTGACGCCAAGGGCGAACGCTTCGTGCATCGCTCGGTGACCCCGGGCGCGCGCACCGCTGCGCTGCTGCCGGACATCCTGGCCGAAGCGCTTGCCGGCATGCCCATTCCCAAGCCGATGCGCTGGGGCAGCCACAGCTACGGCTTCGCGCGCCCGGTGCATTGGCTCGTACTGCTGCATGGCAAGGACGTGGTCGAGGCTGAAGTGCTGGGCCTGAAGAGCGACCGCATGAGCCGCGGCCATCGCTTCATGCACGACAAGACCGTGTGGCTGTCCTCGCCGGAGGACTACGTCAGCTCGCTGCAGGCCGCCTGCGTGCTGGTGGATCCGGACGCGCGCCGCAGCCGCATCGTGGAATCGGTCAACGCTGAAGCCGCTGCCGCCGGTGGCCAGGCGCGCATCACCGACGACAACCTGGAACAGGTGGTCAACCTGGTTGAATGGCCGTCGCCGGTGCTGTGCAGTTTCGAACGCGACTTCCTGGCTGTGCCGCAGGAAGCGCTGATCGAGACCATGGAAATCAACCAGAAGTTCTTCCCGGTGCTGGACAGCAACGGCAAGCTGACCGAGAAGTTCATCGGCATCGCCAACATCGAATCGAAGAACGTGGCCGAAGTGGCCAAGGGCTACGAGCGGGTGATCCGCCCGCGCTTCGCCGATGCCAAGTTCTTCTTCGACGAGGACCTGAAGCAGGGCCTGGAATCGATGGGCGACGGGCTGAAGACCGTGACCTACCAGGCGAAGCTGGGCTCGGTGGCCGACAAAGTGCAGCGCGTGGTGGCGCTGGCCGGCCTGATCGCGCCGCAGGTGGGTGCCGACCCGGTGCTGGCCAGGCGCGCCGCCCTGCTGGCCAAGAACGACCTGCAGTCGCGCATGGTCAATGAGTTCCCGGAACTGCAGGGCATTGCCGGACGCCATTACGCGGTGACCGGTGGCGAATCGCCCGAGGTCGCGCTGGCCATCGACGAGGCGTACCAGCCGCGCTTCGGTGGCGACGACATCGCGCTGTCGGCATTGGGCAAGGTGCTGGCGATCGCCGAGCGCCTGGACACGCTCGCCGGTGGTTTCGCGGCCGGGCTCAAGCCGACCGGCAACAAGGACCCGTTCGCCCTGCGCCGCAATGCGCTGGGCCTGGCGCGTACGATCATCGAATCGGGTTTCGAGCTGGACCTGCGCGCGCTGCTGGGCGCTGCCCTCGCCGGGCTGCCTGCCGCCGTGCAGCCCAGTGCGGAGCGCAAGACCGAGGCTCTGCCGCAGGAACTGTACGACTTCATCATCGACCGCCTGCGCGGCTACTACGCCGACAAGGGCGTACCGGCCACGCACTTCAACGCGGTGGCCGAGCTGAAGCCGGCGTCGCTGTACGACGTCGACCGCCGCATCGATGCCATCGGCATCTTCGCGGCGCTGCCGGAAGCCGACGCGCTGGCCGCGGCCAACAAGCGCATCCGCAACATCCTGCGCAAGGCCGACGTCGCGATTCCGGGCATGGTCGATCCGGCGCTGCTGGCCGAGCCAGCGGAAAGCGAACTGGCCGAAGCGGTCGAAGCGGCCATCGACGACAGCAATGCCAGCCTGCACCAGAAGGATTACGTGAGTGTGCTGGCGCGCCTGGCGCGTCTGCGCCCGCAGGTGGATGCGTTCTTCGACGCGGTGATGGTCAATGCGGAAGACCCGGCGCTGCGCGGCAACCGCCTGGCCCTGCTCAAGCGCCTGGGTGATCGCCTCGGCAGCGTGGCGGCGATCGAGCATCTGTCGAGCTGACGGTAACGTCCTGCTCTGCAGGTCCGTTGAAAGCGCCCGGCAGGTCCGGGCGTTTTTTTTTGCGCGCGTTCCGTTCGATTGCGACGAAAACTGCAATCAGTCTGAATATTGATTGAGCGCTTCCCGGGAAAAATCGGAAAACGATAAATTCGTGCAACGGCATTCCGCGATGCCGCGTGATCATCCGGCGCCGCTTTGCACGGACGTCCCGCCGAATGCCCTTCCCTGATCGCATCGTTGATGCCGCGTCCCGCGCCAGCGCACGCCACGCATCCACCCAGGCCGCGGCAACACGGGAGGTGGCCGGTAACGGCACGCACATCCCCAGCCAGGTAAGCAACGCGCAGGCGCCTTACCGGCGCGGCGATGCCATGCGGAGGGTGGAGCTGACCCCCCATGAAAAAACGGTGCGTGATGCGATCCTGGACACCGGCGCCCCGGAACGCGCCGCGCTGGCATGGACGATGGAAACGTACATCGCCCGCGCCGCCACGCCCGAGGCGCGTGAGGCGGTAACCCGGCGGATGGAGGCGGCACTGGCGGCGCGAGGTCGCGACGTGGCGAAACTGCACCACGCGGGCATCAACGTGCTGGACAGCGTGCTGACGCGGGCCGCGTGGACCACGCTGCTGGCAGCGCTGCCGGGCTGGGCCAGCAGCGCCCTCACCGCAGGACAGTTGGCGCGCAGCGTGTTTACCGGCAGCTGGAGCAGCGTCGCTGCGGTGCTGCCGTCATTGGCGGTGGCGCTTCCGTCGCTGCGCAGCCACGAACAGTTCGATGCGCTAGTGCAGTCGCTGCCCGATGCGATCCGGACATGTCTGTGGACCGTGCATGAAGCGGTGGCCGAAGCCGATACGCAACTGCGGCCGAATCTGGGCGGCAATCACCTGGTTCCGGCGCTGGCCGTGGCCGCACTGCTGTGGCAGCTGCAACGCGCGCTGCCTCGACCCGCCGGGCAGCTGCAGGGGGTTGCGGGCTTCATCGCCGAGCTGCCTACGCATTGGCAACGCCTTGCGGTGTTGAACGGCGTGGGCGGTGCGGTGCTGGCGCCGGTGGGCGGCGTGGACGTCATCGACGCACCGAAGGTGCGCCCGGGCGCGGAAGAGAAGGCGCAACGCATCGCACGGCAGCGTTGGGACGATCAGGACCGGCGCCCCGGTCCGCCGCGCATCCGGCCCACCATCGATGGCTTCGACGCCGTGCCGTTCGATGCCGTCGCCGCACCCGGCGGTGCGCACGTCGGAAGCGCTATCCGTGCGGTTCCGGTCGTGCAGGCAACCGCGGCCGCTGCAGCGGCATGCTCTCCCGCCTCAAGCCCGCGGCCTGGCTGGTTCTCCGGGCTGGTTGCCAGCCTGCCACTCCTGAAGGGGGCGTACGGCGTCTTCCAGAGCGTGCCGCAGGCAGCGCCGCCAATGGAAATGACCTTGATGGGCGAGTCGGCGCTGAGCGAGGTGGTCGGTGCAGCGACGCCCCTGATGTCGGCGCCGCTGGTGCCCACCACGACCGAAGCGACCAGGAGATTGGTCCGGCGCGCGCCCCTCGCCGCCGCCTTGCTCGCGACGTTGGGTGGCGTGGGCGGCGCGGCACTCGCCACGGGACGGTGGCTGTGGCCGGAGACGCCCGCCGGGACCACGCC
>NZ_CAUQPH010000164.1:0-7156 GCF_963519925.1 uncultured Stenotrophomonas sp.
GCGCCTGTGGCGCGACGCGCTGGCCAGCGGCCAGCCGGCGCAGGCGCTGCGCCCGGTGCTGCTGCACCTGGCCTCGATGCAGCGTGGCATGGCTACCGGCGTGCAGCGTTGCCCCGGGCGTTCGCGCATCCGCAAGCGCCAGGTGTTCGGGCGCATGCAGCGTGCGCGCCTGTTCCTGGAAGGAAACAGCCACCGCGTGGTGCGCATCGGCGAACTGGCCGAGCTGACCAACTTCTCCAGCTGGTACCTCTCCAAGACCTTCCAGAGCCTGTACGAAGAGAGCCCGCAGTCGCTGTCCGCCCGCCTCCGGCTGGAGCGTGCGGCCGACCTGCTGCGCGATACCGACATGATGATCGGCGAAGTGGCCGCGGCCAGCGGTTTCGACAACTGCTGCAGCTTCGCGCGCGCCTTCCGCGCCCGTTATGGCCAGTCCGCGTCGGGTTTCCGCCAGACCGGCGGGACGCTTCCGCCAAAGTCGGCAAACAGTCCGGTGGCATCGCGCAAATAATTAACGGTAACGCAATCGTAACTTTCCGAGGCGGTTTAACACGCTACTAACGTACCTTGGAGAGATTGATGAATTTTCGTACTCCCGCAGTGCGGCTGGGTCTTCTGCCGGCCGGCATTGCGCTGGCGCTCGTGCCGAGCTTCGCTTCGGCACAGGAAGCAGCCTCCGGCACCACTGACCTCGATCGCATCTCGGTCACCGGCTCGCGCATCCGTGGCGCCGACATGGAGACCCAGCAGCCGATCCTGACGATGACCCGCGAATCCCTGGAAAAGCAGGGCTTCTCGAGCGTCGCTGACGTGCTGAACAACCTGACCTCGGCCGGCTCGCCGGCCATTTCGCGTTCGGAGTCGCTGGCTTCGGGCGAAAACGTCGGCGGCTACTACGTCGACATCCGCAACCTGGGCGCCGAGCGCACCCTCGTGCTGATGAACGGCAAGCGCCTTGGCGCTTCCACCGCCGGCCTGCAGGACCTGAGCCAGATCCCGATGTCGGCCGTCGAGCGCATCGAGATCCTGAAGGACGGTGCTTCGTCGATCTACGGTTCCGACGCCATTGCCGGCGTGGTCAACGTGATCACCCGCAAGAACTTCGACGGCGGCGAAGCCCAGGTCTATGTCGGCCAGTACGACAAGGGCGACGGCGAAACCCAGCAGTACTCCATGACCCTGGGTGCTACCGGCGAGCGCGGCAGCCTGACCCTGTCGGCCGAGTACAACAAGCAGGATCCGGTGTGGGCAAAGGACCGTTGGTACAGCCGTGACGGCAGCCTGGGTCCGCTCTCCACCTCGGCCGACTGGAGCCCGATCAGCCAGAACGGCAGCTGGTGCAACCCGCTGGCCTACGACTGCTCGCGCACGTCCAAGACCGCCGTGTGGCAGACCCTCAATGAGGGTGGCAACCCGAACAACCCGAACGACTACCACGCGCTGACCGCCGACGAGTACGCCAACTCCAACCAGCAGATGACCCTGCTGACCGGTGTCGAGCGCAAGTCGCTGTACGTCAACGGCACCTACGACTTCACCGACACCATCAGCCTGAACACCGACGTGCTCTACAACGAGCGCAAGACGTTCCAGCAGATCGCCGGCTACCCGTACCAGTCGTCTTCGTTCACCACTCCGCTGACCGCCGGTAGCGCGTTCAACCCGGTTGGCCAGAATGTCGACTTCCGTCGCCGCCTGTGGGAAGTGCCGCGCACCACCGACAGCCAGCTGAAGACCCTGCGCTTCGCCCCGACCGTCAGCGGCTACTTCGAGCTGGCCGGCAAGACCTTCGACTGGGACGTCGGCGCGCTGTGGAACCGCAACGAGTCGGTCAAGTCCAACTACGGCGACATGAGCCTGATCGCCGCCAAGCAGGCGCTGGGCCCCTCGTTCATCGACGCAAACGGCGTTGCCCGTTGCGGCACCGCGGCCAACCCGACCGTGGGCGACTGCCTGCCGTGGAACCCGCTGCTGCCGTACGGCGTCGCTGGCGCAGGTTCGCTGTCGAACCCGGAGCTGGTGAACTTCCTGTTCCCGACCTACACCACCCGTGGTGAAACCAAGACCACCAGCTTCACCGCCAACCTGGCCGGTTCGATCGTGACCCTGCCGGCTGGCGACCTCGGCTTTGCCGTGGGCGTGGAGCACCGCAAGGAAGAAGGCAGCTATGTGCCGGACGCCTTCGCACAGTCTGGCCAGTCCACCGGCCTGGGCCAGAAGCCGACCCGGGGCGAGTACGACCTGAACGAGGTCTACCTCGAACTGAACGTGCCGATCCTGTCGGACATGGCCTATGCCAAGGAACTGACCTTCAACGCTGCAAGCCGTTACTCGGATTACAGCAACTTCGGCGGCACCACCAACAGCAAGTTCGGCCTGACCTGGCGTCCGATGGACGAGCTGCTGGTCCGTGGCACCTACGCCGAGGGCTTCCGCGCTCCGACCATCAGCGACCTGTACGGTGGCCTGAGCTCGAGCTTCGAGTCGTACATCGATCCGTGCGGCACCACCGCGCCGGGCAGCGTTGCCGGCAACGGTCCGTGCTCGGCCGCTGGCGTTCCGGCCGACTACGTGCAGCTGGGCCAGGGCAACAACGTGTGCTCGACCCTGCCGTGCCAGTCGGGTGACCAGTTCATCTCGGGTGCCAACCCGAACCTGTCGCCGGAAACCTCCAAGAGCAAGACCGTCGGCCTTGTCTGGAGCCCGCGTTGGGTGCAGGGCCTGGACATCTCGCTGGACTGGTACCGCTACGAAATCAGCAACATGATCATTGCTGACAGCGTCGACCGCATCCTGCGCGACTGCTACGTGCTGGGTAACAGCGCCCGTTGCGAAAGCGTCGTGCGTGCCGATGACGGCCACGTCAGCGCGATCACCTACGGCACCGCCAACCTCGGCGCGATGGAAACCGAAGGCTACGACCTGGGCATCAAGTACCGCCTGCCGGAGCTGGCCATCGGCCAGTTCAACATCGACTGGCAGACCAGCTACATGTCCAAGTACGACGAGCAGGGCCAGAACGCTGCCGGCGACAACATCATGATCGGTCGCGTCGGCGAAGCCGGCCTGTTCCGCGTGCGTTCGAACCTGGGCGTGAACTGGCAGTACGGCGATTTCGGTGTGAACTACACCGCGCGCTACTACTCGGGCATGAAGGAAGGCTGCATCGACACCGGCGAGTTCTGGTGCAATGCCCCGGATCACATGGCCAATGGCGAAGCCGATCCGCTGCGCAAGACCGGCTCCAACACCTTCCACGACCTGCAGGTCAGCTGGAAGGCGCCGTGGGATGCCACCATCGCCCTGGGCGCGAACAACGTGTTCGACCACAAGGGTCCGCTGATGTACTCGGCGCCGAACTCGAGCTTCGCCTACTACGGCGGCTTCGACATCGGTCGCTTCCTGTACATGAAGTACACCCAGAAGTTCTGATCCATCGGAACCCTGGTGCAGTAAAAGGAGGGCGGACCGCAAGGTCCGCCCTTTTTTTCAGATCACGACCAACGGTCGTGATCCACCGATTGCATGGCGCAAAAAAAATGGCGTGCCGAGGCACGCCATCATCGTTTCTCAAACCATCGCCGGTAGGCAACGACCGTGGGTCGTTGCGCCCTATGCGTCTGCCGTAGCGAGCCCCATCAACCCATTGGCATGGTCGCGCCACTGCGGCAGCTTGCCCAGCACGCCGGCACGCTGCAGGTACTCCTCGTCCACCGGGTCGCCGTTTACCAGCGCCAGCGCCACGTGCACCGCACCGGTCACCCAGAAGCTGCGCGTGTTCGAGCGCTGCGGCTGCAGGTGGAACGCCACCGCCTCGATGATCGGCATCGGCAAACCCCACAGTCCCAGCAGGTAGGCGCCGGCTTCGCTGTGGCCCGGGCGCGGGTCGGCATCGCTCGCCGGCTCGCTGCGTTCGTTGCGCACTCCCGGCAGCAGCAGGCCGATGTCGGCCAGCAGCGCGGCGGTTGCGCCCAGCTCGGCGCTCGACTCCGGCAGCAGCTTGGCGGCCAGCCGCGAGGCCAGCAGCGCGCGCTGCTGCAGCGCGTTGCGCTCGGCACCGGACAGGGCCGAGGCGGAAAACACCTCGCTGGCCAGGACCAGGTCGCGCAGCGTGGCCAGGCCGAGCCGGGTCACCGCGCTACGCAGGTCGGAAATGGTCCGGCCGCTGTTGAAGAAGGCCGAATTGGACAGCTGCAGCACTTTGGCGGCGATCGCCGGATCGGCGGAGACCAGCTTGGCCACGTCGGCGGTGTCGGTGTCGTCGTCGTGCTCCAGCGCCTGGGTCAGGCTCAGGTACAGGTGCGGCGGCGAAGGCAGCTTTTCGATCCGGCCAATGGCGCTGCGCAGGCGCTCGCTGTCGAGCAGCTCACGCAGCTCTTCCAGGCTGGTCAACGCTTCCAGCAGTACCTCCGGTGCCAGTGGCAATGGCAGGAACCGGTGCGCCACGCCGATCAGGCGGGCCGGCGGCGGGCGATTGCCCTGGGCCGCTTCGACCAGCGCGATGCGGATTGTTTCCGGACGCAGCGTCCGGATCTGGCCCAGCAGCGTGGTCGCGGTGAGATCAGGCAGGGCGGGGCAGGCAATCACCGCATCGATCGGCGTGGACGCCACGATGCTCATGGCCGTCTGGCCATCGGCGGCGGTCAACGGCTCCCACTCTTCCCCAAGATCGGCAATGAAATCCAACAGCTCAGCCGACAGGCTGGCTTCGTCCCCAACTAGCAGAATACGCACGACACAATCCCCTGGGTGACCACGGTGGTACGCACCGTGGACGGTGTAGAAGTCGCAATGTACCCAATTCGGCACAAACAGTGATGTGCCTCATTGTAAAAACGTGATGCCCATCGCTCCGACGGCGTGCCGGAGCGAGGTCATTCAGTTTCAGCCGCCGTTGGACAGGTAGCGCTGATGGGCGTCGATCAGGATCTGCTTGGCTTCAGCGGCGCCGCCCCAGCCGTCCAGCTTGACCCACTTGCCCTTCTCCAGGTCCTTGTAATGCTCGAAGAAGTGGCCGATGCGCTCCAGCCAGTGGCTGGACACCTGCTCGATGTCTTCCACGTGTGCGTAGCCGCTGAAGACCTTGGCAACCGGCACGGCCAGGATCTTTTCGTCACTGCCGGCTTCGTCGCTCATCTTCAGCACGCCGACCGGACGGCAGCGCACGACCGAACCCGGGATCAGCGGCAGCGGCAGCACCACCAGCACGTCGGCCGGGTCACCGTCGCCGCACAAGGTGCTCGGCACGTAGCCGTAGTTGCACGGGTAGCGCATCGGGGTGGACAGGATGCGGTCGACGAAGATCGCGCCGGTTTCCTTGTCCACTTCGTACTTGACCGGTTCCGAGTCCTTCGGGATCTCGATGATGACGTTGATTTCTTCCGGCGGGTTCTTGCCGGGCGAGACGAGTTCCAGACCCATGGTGTGCTCCGAGAGGGGGGATGGCGCGATAAGACCTCCCATTTTATGCCTTTGCCGGCCGCCGTGCAGGGTGGGTCGCAGCCGACCTGATGCCGCGGCAATCGCCGACCGCCACCCGGGCGCCACGCTGATCGTCCCGGAGGCGGGCCCGACGCAAGGTAGGGCACCTGCCACGGAGTCCGCCCATGACCGCCCGATCCCCTCGTCTGCGCCGCGCGCTGCCGCTGTCGGCCCCTCTGCTTCTGCTGCCGCTGGCCCTGCCGTCCCTGGCAGGCACCAGTACACCGCGCTACATCGACCTGGCCGAGCGGCTCGGGCCAGGCGAGCCGGCCGACGACACCGCCCACCGGGAGCTCAACCGCTGGCTGGTCGACGAATTCACCGATGCCTGCCCGGACGCGTTCTGCGCCGGGGCCGTGGACAATTACCGGCCGCTGCGCCTGGACTGCGTGGTCGATACCCGCACCGACCAGATCCATGCCTGCCGCTTCGCCGTGGTCGCCAGCCAGACCCGGGTCGACCCCGCCAACGGCGCCATCACCACCGAGCTCAGCCAGTGGTACTGCCGGCTGCCGCTGCAGCCGGGGCTGCCTGCGGGCACGTTCCTCGCCCACATGACCACCCTGCAGCCGGACAGCTCCGGCTATCTGTTCAACCGCCTGCCCGGAAGCGGGCTGTCGCTGTTCGACGTCCTGCGCCGCTGCCTGTCCTGACCCGCCTTTCAAGGAGATCTGCCATGAATGTTGTGCCACCCCTGCTCCGGACCTCTCTTCTGGCTGCCGCGCTGACCGTGCTGTGGCCCGGCCCGTCGGCCAGCGCCGCGCCGGTGATTCCGCCGACGCATGTTGATCTGGTCGACTACCCCACGCCGCAGGCGCAGTGGAACGCCTTCCGCGACCTCCGGCATCGTCTGGAAAACGACTTCGATGACGTCTGCGCCGACACCTTCTGCGAGGGCGAATACAGCGATTACCACTCGATGAAGCTGCGCTGCTCGGTGGAGCGGGTGAGCGGGCGGGTCAACAGCTGCGGCTGGGCCTTCGCCGCCAGCGAACTGCAGGTGGACCCGGACACCGGCGCACTGGTCACCCGGCAACCCACCTGGCTGTGCCGCTTCCCGATCGGCGCCCACACCAACGTGGAAGCATTGCTGGCCTCGCTGGACGGACCGAAGCCGCTGTTCCAGCCGCTGCCCGGCACGGGCAGGACCGTGTTCGAGGCATTGGCCAACTGCCTGCGCTAGCCTGCCGGCATGGATTCACTGCTTGCCGCCGCCGCCCGCGCCCTCGCCGCGGGCGATGTCCTGACCGCGCTGGGCCATGTGGCCCTGCGCGGCGATCCCCCGGCACTGGCGCTGCGTGGCGTGGCCATGGCCCAGCTGGGCGAGCTGGAGCGCGCACGTGAGCTGCTGCGGCTGGCCCGGCGCGGCTTTGGCGCCGACGAGGTCCTGGCCCGGGCGCGCTGCGTGGTAGCCGAGGCCGAAGTGGCATTGGCGCTCCGCGACCTCACCGGTCCCATCCTTCCCCTGCAGCTCGCCGCTGCCGAACTGGCCCGGCGTGGCGACCCGCATAACGCCTCCCAGGCCTGGCTGATCCTGGCGCGCCGCGGGTTGCTGCTGGGTCGTCGGCAGGAAGCCGCCGAGGCTCTGGCCCGCCTGCGCGGCGGCACATCCACGCCGGCCCTGGCGGCGATGGCTTCCCTGACCGAGGCGGCGCTCGCCGCGTGCGCGCTGCAGATG
>NZ_CAUQPH010000165.1:0-7108 GCF_963519925.1 uncultured Stenotrophomonas sp.
GCCGAAGCGGCCGCCGCCGCTGCCGCCAATTCGGCAGCCAACGCCGCCGCTGCTGCAGCAGCGCAGCCGCCCGGCGCGCAGGGACCCAGCGAACAACAGATGCAAGCCATCCGCGCCCGCATCCAGGCGCGCCGCCAGCAATTGCAGCAACAGTCGCAGCAGCCGCCCGCGGGCGGCTCCGGCCAAACCAAATAGAGTGAAAGCATGACATTGCGCCTTTTCTCCCTGTCGTTCGCCGTGGCCCTGCTTGCAGGCTGCGCTTCCGTGCCCGGGCCCGAGGTGCGCCGCGACGCGGTACTCGACGGTCGCCACCAGGTGGTCGCCGGCGACGGCTCGCATGACGGCGTGGACGCGCAGCCGCTGGGCGCCGACGGTGCGCCGCAGCCGGTGATCCGCCGGGGCAGCGGCACCATGATCAACCGCAGCGCGGCGGCGGCGCCGTCGCCCGCGCTGTCGCAGGCCAGCAGTGGCACCGCCACCTTCAACTTCGAAGGCGAGTCGGTGCATGCGGTGGTCAAGGCGATCCTCGGCGACATGCTCGGCCAGAACTATGTGATCGCCCCCGGCGTGCAGGGCACGGTGACCCTGGCAACGCCCAAGCCGGTGTCCTCGGCGCAGGCGCTGAACCTGCTGGAAATGGTGCTGGGCTGGAACAACGCGCGCATGGTCTACAGCGGTGGCCGCTACAACATCGTGGCTGCCGACCAGGCGCTTGCCGGCACCGTGGCGCCGAGCACCGCGCCGGCCGCCAACGCACGCGGTTTCGAAGTGCGGGTGGTGCCGCTGCAGTACATCTCCGCCACCGAGATGAAGAAGGTGCTGGAACCGTACGCGCGCCCAAACGCGATCGTGAACGTCGACGGCGGGCGCAACGTGATCACCCTGGGCGGCACCCGCTCGGAGCTGGAAAACTACCTGCGCACGATCGAGATCTTCGACGTGGACTGGCTGTCGGGCATGTCGGTGGGCGTGTTCCCGATCCAGACCGGCAAGGCCGAGCAGGTCGCCGCCGACCTGGAAAAGGTGTTCGGCGAAGAGAGCAAGACCCCGAGCGCCGGCATGTTCCGGTTCCTGCCGCTGGAAAACGCCAACGCGGTGCTGGTGATCACCCCGCAGGCACGCTACCTGGACCAGATCCAGCAGTGGCTGGAGCGCATCGACACCGCCGGCGGCAGCGCCCGGCTGTTCTCCTATGAGCTGCGCTACATCAAGGCCAAGGACCTGGCCGAGCGCCTGGCCGAAGCCTTCGCCAGCGAAAACAGCCGCAGCGGGCGCGGCGGCGGCTCGCTCGCACCGGGTGCGAACGTGCAGGAGCTGGGCAGCCGCGACGGCACCGGCAGCAACAGCTTCAACAGCAACGGCAGCACGGGCGGCACCAACCGCACCGGCGGCATGGGCGAGGGCACCATGAACCTGCCGCAGCGCCAGCCCGGCAATGCCAGTTTCAACCTGGAAGTGCAGGGCGATTCGGTCGGCGTGTCGGCGGTGGAGGAAACCAACACGCTGCTGGTGCGCTCCACCCCGCAGGCCTGGCGCTCGATCCGCGAGGTCATCGAGAAGCTCGACGTGATGCCGATGCAGGTGCATATCGAGGCGCAGGTGGCCGAAGTGTCGCTCACCGGCGATCTCGCCTACGGCGTGAACTGGTTCTTCGAGCAGGCCGTGGCAACCGGCAAGACCGAGAGCGGCATCGACCTGCCCAGTGCACTGGGGCGTTCGATCTGGGGCAGCATCTCCGGTCGGGTCGGTGAAGGCGGGCTGGGCTGGACCTTCCTGGGCAAGAACGCGGCGGCAGTGGTCACCGCGCTGGACAAGGTCAGCAACCTGCGCCTGCTGCAGACTCCGTCGATCTTCGTGCGCAACAACGCCGAAGCCACGCTCAACGTGGGCACGCAGATCCCGATCAACTCGGTCTCGGTCAACACCGGGGTCGGCGGCGACAACACCTACAGCCAGGTGCAGTACCTGGACACCGGCGTGATCCTGAAGGTGCGCCCGCGCATCACGCGCGACGGCGTGGTGTTCCTGGACATCGTGCAGGAAGTCAGTTCGGCCGGCGCGATCCCGTCCGGCTGCGACCCGACCCGCACCACCTGCAACCCGCCGATCAACACGCGCAAGATCTCCACCGAAGCGGCGGTGCAGAGCGGCGACACCATCATGCTGGCGGGGCTGATCACCAATTCGGATGAGAACGGCGCCAACGGCGTGCCGGGCCTGAGCCGGATCCCGGTGCTCGGCGCGCTGTTCGGCAGGAAGACCCAGAACACCGACCGCTCCGAAGTGATCGTGCTGCTGACCCCGACCATCGTGCGCAACGCGCAGGAGTCGCGGAACCTGACCGACGAATACAGCAACCGCTTCCGCGCGATGGAGCCGTTCCCGGCCCGTCCCAAGCGCTGAGCCGGCGGGGGCGGCTGCCACGTTGGCGGCCGCGCCTGCTACGCTGCGGGGAGGACGCCGCATGCAGGGGGTTGGATGGGGACGATCGTGTTGCTGCCGATCGGGGTCGATGACAGTGCCCTGGACCGCTGCCTGGCCGCGCTGGATGCCGGCAGTCCCGCCGCCACCCCGGTATGGCTGGCCGACGACGGCCAGGCCGGGCCGCGCGCGCAGGCGGTGATCGAACATTGGCTGGCGCACACGCCGCTGCGTGCCGAGTACACGCGCCGGGCGCGGGCGATCGGCGAGGTGGCGCACCTGGATGAAATGCTGCGCGCCTGCGACGGCAGCGACGTGGTGGTGCTGGCGCCGGACGCGGTACCGGCGCCGGGCTGGCTGCAGCAGCTCGATGCCTGTTTCGCCCGCGATGCCTCGATCGGTTCGGCCACGCCGTGGTGCAACGCCGGTGAAACCGTGGCCTGGCCGCGCCTGGGCGAGATCAACCCGGTGCCCGACGACCTCGACGCAGTCGCCCAGGCCTGCGCGGCACTGCCCAGTCTGCACCCGGAACTGCCGTCAGCGGTGACCCATGCGGTGCTGCTGCGGGCCAATGCGCGGCGCAAGGCCGGCGGCCTGGACATGCACAGCTACGCATCCTGGAACGCGGCGCTGGTCGACCTGAGCCTGCGCATGGCAGGCCTGGGCTGGCGCAATGCCCTGTGCGAAAACGCCTTCGTCGCGCGCGAGGGCGAAGCGCAGGCGCAGGACGGTGAAATGGAAGCGCTGGGGACGCGCTGGCCGGCCTGGCAGCCGCGACTGGCCGCCTTCCTGATGGGCGATCCGCTGCTGCAGCTGCGCCAGGACCTGCAGCGACTGCACCAGCAGGCGATAATGCCGCGGTCCCAGGGCGATCTGTTCGGTTCGCCCGCCCCGCCGCCGGAGTCGTCCGTTTGAATCCCAGCATTGCCGTGGTGATCGTCAGCTACCAGAGCGCCAGTACCCTGGACGCCTGCCTGGTGCGGTTGCGTGCCGCCGAAGACGTCGCCGAAATCCGGGTGGTGGACAACGGCTCCGACGACGGCACCCTGGAGATCGTGCAGCGCCATGCCAGCGCCGACCCGCGCCTGCGCTTCATCGCCAACCCGGACAATCCGGGCTTCGCGGCGGCCAACAACCAGGGCGTGGCCGACAGCCAGTCACCGTGGCTGGCGTTCATCAATCCGGACCTGCTGGTAGCGCCCGATACGCTGTCGCTGCTGCGCGCGCGCGGGGTAGCGCTGGGCGACTGCGTGCTGGGCGTGGAGCAGGTGGACGAGCAGGGCCAGCCCGATGCGGCGGTACGCCGGCGCGATCCGGACTTCGGCGCCATGCTGCGCCACCCGGGGCAGGGCGCGCGGCTGGCGATCCCGGCCGACCCTTCGCAGCCGCTGCAGCAGGTGCCGGCACTGTCCGGTGCGCTGCTGCTGATGCCGCGCGCGCTGTTCGAGCGCATTGGCGGCTGGGATGCCGGCTATCGGCTGCACGCCGAGGACCTGGACCTGTGCCGGCGCGCCCGTGAAGCCGGGGCCGTGGTGGCGATCGCCAATGACCTGCAGGTGGTGCATGTGCGCGGTGTGTCCAGCCGCTCGCGGCCGTTCTTCGTGGAATGGCACAAGCATCGCGGGCTGTGGCGCTACTTCCGCCGGTTCGAGGCACCCCGGCGCAACCTGCTGGTGCAGGCGGCGGTCTGGGGCGCGATCTGGGCGCACGCAGCGGCGCAGGTGCCACGGTTGCTGCGTCGGCGCTGAAAAGCGTACCCACCAACGGTGGGCACCTACCGGGTGTTGATACCCACCAACGGTGGGTGTGTCCCGGTGGGGCGGTGCGATGGTGCCCACCCACGGTGGCACGTTCCATTGGTCCCCGCCACCGGCGGACGGCATTGCCCGGTAGGTACCGACCGTTGGTCGGTACATGCTCTCAGGCGCATAATCCGGGCATGATCATCCAATCGCTGCTCGACACCGACCTGTACAAATTCACCATGATGCAGGCGGTGCTGCACCAGCACCCCGGCGCGCAGGTGCAGTACCGGTTCAAGTGCCGCACGCCCGGCATCGACCTGGCCAGCTACATGGACCAGATCAACGCCGAGATCGACCATCTCTGCAGCCTGCGCTTCACGCCGGAAGAGCTGGACTACATGCGCGGGCTGCGCTTCGTGAAGCCGGATTTCGCCGACTTCCTCGGCCTGTTCCACCTGGACCGCAAGTACATCGACCTGCGTCCGTCGACGGACGTTCCGGGTGAGATCGCGCTGGACATCACCGGGCCGTGGCTGCACACGATCCTGTTCGAGGTGCCGCTGCTGGCGATCATCAACGAGGTCTGGTTCCGCAACACAAGCGAGCCGGACTACGCCGAGGGCGAGCGCAGGCTGCAGGCCAAGACGGCGCTGCTGCGCGATACGCCGGGCTTCGAGTTGTGCCGCATCGCCGATTACGGCAGCCGCCGCCGCTATTCGCGCGACTGGCATGCGCGCATGCTGCCGATGATGCGCGAGGCGCTGGGCGACCAGTTCGTGGGCACCAGCAACGTGCACTTCGCGCGGCTGTACGGGATGACGCCGCACGGAACCATGGCCCACGAGTACCTGCAGGCGTTCCAGGCGCTGGGCCCGCGGCTGCGCGATTCGCAGGTGGCGGCACTGGAGTCGTGGGCACGCGAGTACCGCGGCGACCTGGGCATTGCGCTGTCGGACGTGGTCGGGCTGGAGGCGTTCCTGCGCGATTTCGACATGTATTTCTGCAAGCTGTTCGATGGCGTGCGCCACGATTCGGGCGACCCGTTCACCTGGGGCGACCGCATGCTGGCGCACTTCAAGGAGCGGCGGGTGGATCCGCGCAGCAAGGTGCTGGTGTTCAGCGACGGGTTGAACATCGAGAAGGTGATGCGACTGTTCGACTATTTCCGTGGCCGCTGCCAGGTTGCGTTCGGGGTCGGCACGCACCTGACCAACGACCTGGGGCCGACGCCGCTGAACATCGTGATCAAGATGGTCCGCTGCAATGGGCAGCCGGTGGCGAAGCTGAGCGATTCGCCGGGCAAGAGCATGTGCGACGACCCGGGCTACCTTGCCTACCTGCGCCAGGTATTCGAGCTCCCGCCGGCATGAAGCGGGTCACGACCAACGGTCGTGACCTACCGATCAAACACCGGTCGTGACGCCCCCCGTCCAAACGCCGGTAGGTCACGACCGTTGGTCGTGACGCTCTGGATCATTCCAGCGCGTAGCGCAGCACAAACAATCCGGCCACCAGCCATACGGCCGGATGCACATCCCGCCAGCGCCCGGTACCCGCCTTCAACACCGCATAGGCAATGAAGCCGAACGCCAACCCGTTGGCGATGGAATAGGTGAACGGCATGGCCAGCGCACACAAGGCGGCCGGCACCGATTCGGTAAGGTCGCCCCAGTCCACGTCGACCAGTTCGCGCAGCATCAGCCCGGCCACGAACAGCAGCGCCGGTGCGGTGGCATAGCCGGGCACCATGCCGGCCAGCGGCGAGAACAGCAGGGCGGCGAGGAACAGGGCGGCGACGACCAGTGCGGTCAGTCCGGTGCGTCCGCCGGCCTGCACGCCGGAGGCGCTCTCGGCAAAGGCGGTGGTGCTGCTGGTGCCGAGCAGGGAGCCGGCGACGATGGCGGTGCTGTCGGCGAGCAGGGCACGGCCGAAGCGCTTTTGGGCGCCGGGCAGTTTGAGCAGGCCGGCACGCCCGACGACGCCGTACAGGGTGCCGGTGGCGTCGAACACTTCGACGAGGACGAACACGAGCACGACCTGGAGCAGGACGGCGATGGGGGCGCCACCGTCATGGTGCAGCAGGCCGGGCAGGTCGAGCTGCAGGAAGGTGGGGGCAAGGCTGGGCGGCAGGGAGACGACGCCATGGTACTGGACGTCGCCGAGGGCCCAGGCGGCGGCGGTGACGGCGAGGATGCCGATCAGGATGGCGCCGCGCACGCGACGTGCTTCGAGGATGGCGATCAGCAGGAAGCCGGCGAGGGCGAGCAGGGGCGGGGCGGTGTTGAGCGGGCCCAGTGCGACGAGGGTGTCGCTGTTGGCGACGATGACGCCGGACTTCTGCAGGGCGATGATGGCGAGGAACAGGCCGATGCCGGCGACGATGGAGGCGCGCAGGGAGGCGGGGATGCCGGCGACGAGCCAGGCACGCACGCCGGTGAGGGACAGTGCGAGGAACACCAGCCCTGAGATGAAGACGGCGGCGAGCGCCTGCTGCCACGGCAGGCCGGCGGCGCCGACCACGGTGAAGGCGAAGAAGGCATTCAAGCCCATGCCAGGCGCCATGCCGACCGGGAAGTTGGCGGCAAAGGCCATCACCATCGAGCCGATGGCGGCGGCCAGGCAGGTGGCGACGAACACGGCGCCGGGGTCCATTCCGGTGGTGGCGAGGATGTCGGGATTGACGAAGACGATGTACGACATCGTCAGGAACGTGGTCAGCCCGGCCAGCAGTTCAGTGCGCACGGTCGTGCCGTGGTGATGGAGCTGGAACAGGCGTTCAAACAATTTCATGGTTGGGGTCCATCTGGAAATGTGTTCTTTGGAGCAACGGCAACGGCAACAGCCTTCGCCTGGGGCATTGCGAGTTGAGGGCCGACGGGTGCGGGGGTACGGGACACGCCGTGAACCCATCCATGGGGGCTCGTAGAAAACATCCATGTTTT
>NZ_CAUQPH010000166.1:0-7106 GCF_963519925.1 uncultured Stenotrophomonas sp.
GGCCAAGGGCGCGGCCGCTGGCCTCGGCAATGTCGCCAAGACCGGCGCGCAGGCCGCAGGCCGCCGCGCCGCGTCCGGCGCTGCCTCTGCTGGGCAGAAGGTAGCCGATTCCTTCCGGGCCGGATGGAACGGCACGGATGCCGGCGCTACCGGCTCCAGCCAAGCCGCCACAGGCGAAGGGGCAGGCAGCGCACCGAAGCAGGAGCAACCCGCCTGGGCCAAGCGGATGCACCGCCGCCAGCAGATCACCCATGCCGCGACCACCGCTGCCCACACGCTGCGCGGTGGCGACGGCGGTGGTTCGGGCCAAGGCCCGAGCCTGCGCCCCGATGAATGACCCGATACCTGACCACCAAGGAGAACCCCTATGCGATTCAAGCGACCGCAGGTGCGCTATGCCGATACGCCGCAGCCTGCCACTCCGTATCAAGCCGCCACCCAGGTGTGGGACGAGCGCATCGGCTCGGCCCGCGTGCAGGCGAAGAACTGGCGGCTGATGGCCTTCGGCTGCCTGGTGCTGGCGCTGCTGATGGCCGGCGGCCTCGTTTGGCGCTCGGCGCAGTCCATCGTCACGCCCTATGTGGTGGAGGTGGACAACGCCGGCCAGGTACGCGCCGTGGGCGAAGCGGCCACGCCGTACCGGCCCAACGACGCGCAGACGGCGCACCACATCGCGCGCTTCATCACGCTGGTTCGATCGCTGTCCATCGACCCCATCGTGGTGCGGCAGAACTGGCTGGACGCCTACGACTACACCACGGACAGGGGCGCGGCAGTGCTCAACGACTACGCCCGCAGCAACGACCCGTTCGCCCGCATCGGCCGCGAGTCGGTGACGGTGCAGATCACCAGCGTCACGCGCGCGAGCGATGCCTCGTTCAACGTCCGCTGGACGGAACAGCGGTTCGTCAATGGCGCGCCCGCTGGCACCGAACGCTGGAACGCCGTGCTTTCAACCGTCCTGCAAACCCCGCGTACGGAGCAACGCCTGCGCAAGAACCCGCTCGGGATCTACGTCAACGGCCTGTCGTGGAGCCGCGAACTGGATTCTTCCGAAGGAGCCAAGCCATGAACCTGCCTTTCCGCTTTTATGCTTTGCCGTTGATCCTGCTTGCCCTCGCGGGCTGCGCCTCTCAGGGCAAGCCGCCGCCGTCCATCTCGCTCGATGAGCCGGTGCAGGCGCAGCCGCTGTCCGAGCCGCCCAAACCGGTCGAAGTCGTCGCCGTGCCCGAGCCGCTGGCGCTGCCTGCGCAGTTAAAGCCACTGCCGGAGCTGGACGAGGCAGCGACCATGCCGGAGCCGACCGACGAGAAGGTGCGCGTCTCGCGCGCCAATGCAGAAGCGCGCATCGCGCCGACCCGCGAGGGCTACGTCAACGCGATTCAGGTGTGGCCGTATAGCGACGGCGCGTTGTATCAGGTCTATGCGGCACCGGGGCGCGTCACCGTGGTTTCGCTCCAACCCGGCGAGGAACTGGTGACGGTCGCCGCTGGCGACACCGTGCGCTGGATCGTCGGCGACACGTCCAGCGGCAGCGGCGAGGCGCTGCGCGTCAATGTGCTGGTCAAGCCCACCCGCTCGGGCCTGAAAACCAATCTGGTCATCACCACCAGCCGGCGGACGTACCTGCTGGAACTGACCTCGACGGAAAAGGCATGGATAGCGTCGGTGTCATGGGACTACCCGAAAGACCGGATGCTGGCCTTGCAACGCCAGTCGCAGGCCGCACAGACAGCCGCGCCGGTCGATACCGGCCTGGCGCTGGAGAAGATCCGCTTTCGCTACGCGATCAGCGGCAGCAATCCGCCGTGGAAGCCGCAGCGGGCCTTCGACGATGGCGAGAAGGTCTATATCCAGTTCCCACCTGGTATCGCCCAAGGCGAACTGCCGCCGTTGTTCGTCATCGGTGCGCAGGGTGACGGGCAACTGGTGAACTACCGTTTCCGCTCGCCTTACTACATCGTGGATCGCCTGTTCGGCGCGGCCGAACTGCGCCTGGGCGGCGATGGTGGTGATGTGGTGCGGATCGAGCGCACCGACGGCGTTGCGCGGAGGAACTGATCATGAGCCAGGACGACACTCCCGACCTCACCGCGCCGCAGGCGGCGGGCAAGATCGCGCCCGAGGCGGTGGCGCTGCGCGCCCAGCCGCGCCCGGTCACACGCCTGAACCGACGCACGCTGGCCATCCTCACCGGCGGCCTGTCGGTCGCCGTACTCGGCACGCTGATGTGGTCGCTGCAACCGCAGCGGCGTGGTGCTGGTGAACAGACCGAGCTTTACAACGTCGATCGTGTCTCCAAGTCCGAAGGGCTGGATGCGCTGCCAGCGGACTACTCCAAACTGCCGCCGGCCTTGCCGCCCAAGGTGCCCGAGCTGGGGCCGCCGCTGCCGGGCGATCTTGGCCCGGCCATCGTCAAGTCGCAGCAACCGGTGACGGCCGCCTATGCGGCCCCCGGCCACGACCCGAACGATGCGCTGCGCAAGGAAGCCGAAGCGGCCGCGGGTTCATCGGTGTTCTTCCGCTCTAGCACGCAGAAGGCCGCGCCGGTGACGCAGTCGCAGGCCGCCGTCGCGCCGGGCTTCGCCGCCAATGCGGCGTTCGACCCGATGGCTGCCGGGCCAGCCTCAACGGCGGCGCAGCCTGCCGACCCGACGGCGGTACAGAACCGGCAAGACCAGAAAGAGGCGTTCCAGAAAGCCGGAACCACGGAAACCCGTAATTCCGGCAACCTGACGCTGCCGGCTTCGCCGTACCAGGTGATGGCCGGGACGGTGATCGCTGGCGCGCTGGTGACGGGCATCAAGTCGGATTTGCCGGGCGATGTGATCGCCACGGTGACGGAGCCGGTCTATGACACGGCCACCGGGCGCTTCCTGCTGATCCCGCAGGGTTCGCGCATCCTCGGCCGCTACAACAGCCAGGTCAGCTACGGGCAAAGCCGCGTGCAGGTGGTGTGGAACCGGATCATCCTGCCAGACACGTCTTCGCTGACGCTCGACAACCTGGTCGGCACCGATCCGGCAGGCTATGCCGGGCTGGAGGATGGCGTCGATTGGCATTGGGATCGCATTTTCGCAGGCGCGGCGCTGACGACGCTGTTGGGCATCGGCGCTGAGCTGGCCGCGCCGGAGAACCGCCAGGATGGCGACCGCATCATCATCGCCGGGCGCGACAGCGCGCAGGACAGCATCAATCAGGTCGGGCAGGAGATGACCCGTCGCAACATGAACATCCAGCCGACGCTGACCGAGCGGCCGGGCCTGCCGGTTCGCATCATCGCCAACCGCGACTTGGTGCTGCGGCCCTACCAGCCATTGTTCTTCAACAAGGGGACTTCACGATGACGACGCGCAAGCTGCGGCTCGGCCCGCTGCCCAAGACCGAGAGTACCAAGGTCACATTCTCATGCCCGATCGGCTTGAAAGCTGACCTTGATCGCTACGCGGCATTGCATGCGCAGACCTACGGCGAGGCGGTCGATGCGACGACGCTGATCCCGCACATGCTGGAGGCGTTCATGGTGCGAGATCGCGTGTTCAAACGCGGAAAGCCCTAACGCTGCCTATCGCTCACGGCTGTCTTGGCTGCGCGCCCCAAAGTCGCTCGTAATCCGCCCCCCTAGACTGAGGTGGCATCGCCGGCCGTCGAATGAGCACCGGCAGGGGCATCGGCGAGTCGACCCCGACAACAATGGCTTCACCTTGCCCCAGCGTCGGCAAAAAAGCGGCGGCGGAGGCGTCCAAGTTGCCGCAAGCCTTCTCGACAACATTTCTGTCTCGATCATTTATCAATCTATGCACGATGAACATGCCCATCTGACTAAGCACGTCATCGGGAATATCACGAGGGCGCTGCGTTGCGAGCACACAGGTCAGGCTATATTTTCGGCCTTCTTTAGCGATCAGACCAAATGCGTCGAGCGGCGTTTTTGAGAATTCGTCGCCTATGTTTTTATCCAAGAACTGGTGAGCTTCATCGAGTAGCACAACAAGAGGATTTCGACTAAAGCGGCCTTGGCGAGCCAAGCGAAGGAGATAGCGCCCGACTGCATTGGCAACCAGCTCCCTTGTGTTGTGCTCGAATGGTAAGAACTCCATGCTGATCCTCAGGACGCGCTTCGTTGCATCTTGGAGGAATCTATCAATTGAAGCGGTGAGTGGTTCGTCTAAGCGGTTCGGCTGAAAAACGCACGCGAGATGTTGGGAATCAACATCAGAAGATATGCGTGAGATCAAGGTGGTGCAGAAACCCAATTCATTTGCATTGGCGCCACCCCACATGCGTTGCCCTCTATTGCTCGTTGGCCATACGCACTCTTCCTCTATTTGGCGAGCGAGAAGTTGAATATTGAAGTCTGCACCGGTGCTTCCCAGTGCCGTTCCATGTTGAAGTAATGCATTTTCAAAAGGAACTTTCGATTGATCCGCTTTCCTGATTAATCCATCAACTGCAATTCCGGGGGCAAGCTGTGCCAATTTCAGGCTACGCATTGCTTCCCTTAGCTTTGGCACTTGAGCACTGGCACTCGGACGAAACATCGCAAACAAGTCGGTTTCAGAGAACTGGCTATATGGGAAGCTAACGAATCTGCGTGGGTCTCCCGCATCTTCCCGAAGTCCGCCAAGATGGACATGATCTATACCATTCGCTTGCCCCTCGTACTCACCCGTCGCATCGAACAGTATGGCCTTTCCTCCAAGCCGGGCGATTTCCTCGACAAGATGGGCCAAAGTCCAGCTTTTCCCGCCGCCTGTCGTACCTAGAACTGCGCAATGACGCCCGAAGATATGTGCAGGCGGGATCGAAACACTTGTGTTCTGCGCATGCGGGAACACAGCGAGGTGCACCTTGCTTGCCTCTGGCAGACTGGTTCCTTCCACCGCTTGCTTCACAAGTAATGGATGGGCCGAGAATACGTGTTGTCCGATACGGGGATGTATCGGCACTCCCTTCAATGACTTGCCGGCTTCCAGATCTATCGCCGTGAGCAACTGAATGACTCCGAGTGGGTGCGGCGAGATGTTCTGTTCCGCGGTTGGCTCGACGCTGAGGCGATCACGCTCAGGGAGCCGAACCTCAATGACTCTCCCAAGCACGGCGTGTTCCTCGCCTTCAATTACGACGAACTCACCAACTTGGCCGCCTGGGACCGGGAATCCAGCGAAATGTGAACTGGTAGGAGTAGACGCTAGAGGTAGGTTCACTTCCGCGCTAGTTGGCCGTACATGACACACGGTGCCGACATACCGGCTCTGATCGAACGGTGCAATCGTTAGCTTGCTCATGGACGTTCCGTACGGCGGAGACGTTCGATGTGCTGCTCCATGTCGGACTCTGCCGCCAAGTCTGGAACGTAGGAGATGAAGTCCTCAAAACCGCAGTTTATTAGTGCAAGACGGGCATCGCCTGCGTTTGCCAGATCCTTTATTCGCTTCAGATACCTGTTTGTTTCTGCCTCGCCGGGGCCGTTCTGTGCGGCTTGCACCCACGGGGCAAGCCAAGGCCCTACCGTCACGGCCTTTAGGCTCAGGTTTGAGCGGAGGGCCGACATGATTGGCTCAGCGAGGTGGTTGTCATTAAATCCAAAGCCAATCACTACCAACCCAGTATTCGGCTCACGCAGAGCCGCTTGAAATGCCGCAATCATTTCCAGGTATGGCTGTTCAAATGCAAGCTCGTACTTCGAATTTCTTGGGTAGATCAACAGCGGCCTGTCGGTGCCTGGCCATTTGTAGATTTCGCCTGTCGTCTCGTCGCGTGTCCAGTCTATAGATCCATGCAACTTATAGAGATGGAAGACGTTTGGTATAAAGTCCTGTGTGTCACTCTCTTTCGATCGACGTACGATGTCGTAGGTGAAGTGAACCGCATCGAATGTCGGTGGAGATGTGTGCGAGAAGCCGTCTATGACAACATATCGACCTTGCCTGCCTGCTTCTTCAAAGCATCGGTCGTAGTTTGTCGTGAATACTTTCGCGCGGGCCTTTCGATTCGTGCGCCTGGCGGCACGACGAAGGAATTCGGTATGCACCGGAAGTGCATGGTTCGGCCAAACGAAGTTTGTCGCTTGCGCTATCTCTTGTTCTGCTAGCTTGATAAACGAACTGACCAATGTGTGTTGAGGGTCCAAGAGGAAGCTCTCAGCCAAGCGGCAGCGAGACAGCAGGGACTCAATGTCATTGGGCCTGCCGGCGTACCCGACCGTCGTTAGGACTTGGTCAAAGTTGGCCACTCCAGCAATCGCACCTCCGTTTATACGTGCGGAGACTCGATCCCAGAGATCCTTCATTGTTGGCGGTGCACCTCCGCCCGGATGTGGCCTAACGCACATTGACGTGCCGAGCCCCGAAAGCACAACTAGGTTGTTGCATCGGAACAAGTCCGAGACGATTCGCCGCGCCTCCTGTGTTGCGGCATCCGGTTTGGGCTCTTCGCCCGCAACGGGGGGAGCAGGAATCTGAGGCTCTAGCCAGTTGCCCCCGGTGTTTGCACTCAGCACCTTCACATAGTCCCCCTAGTTAGGTAATTTTTACAAGCAATTACACCACGCAAACAACCGCAGTGCCCACACGAAAAGTCACCCTAGCTATGGGCGAGGATGGCTTGACTCATCGCCAGTGATCGGGGGATTTGGGAGGGCAGCGCGGCTCGAAGCTGCCCACCAAAACCGACCTGAAATGTCATGTTCTCTTCAACGACCGTCCCACGAACGCGCAGCCCGAAAAGCTGCGTGCAGGTCATTCTGGAGCACTGGCGTCGATTGGGCTAAGATGACGAAATAAGCCTGCGGTCTGCTGACAAACGTCCTATATCCAGCACGCCCTGGCTTTCCGCCGCAACGCTCTTATGTGGCTCCTAGCCCGCAAAGCCGCAGCCCTGCACAGCGGCTTCAAGTAGAGCTAACCCCATGTCCCGTAGAAGATTTTTAGCCCCTAGCAATTTTAGCTAGGAGCTTGACACAGGCCCTTTTTTGTTCTTCTTCCCTCCTTGGGGGAGCACGCGCTGCAGCAGACGCGGTTGCCGGTGGGGCGAGCGCGGGGCCGCCGTGCCCTTGTGGGCGAATTTCCCCCGGCGTCGGCCTGCGGCCGCCCCCTTCCTCCTTT
>NZ_CAUQPH010000167.1:0-7093 GCF_963519925.1 uncultured Stenotrophomonas sp.
GTCCGGCCGCGCGCAGCGCCGACGCACCGCGCCACGGGCTGGCGCGGGTGCTGTCCAAGGCGGGGCTGTGTTCACGCACCGAAGCCGCGCGCTGGATCGCCGACGGCCGGGTCACGGTCGACGGCCGCACCATCAACAATCCCGAGTTCCCGATCGTCGATGGCCGCCACGTAGTGCGCGTCGACGGCCAGCCGCTGGGCAGCGCCCGGCGCATCCACCTCATGCTCAACAAGCCGCGCGGGCTGGTCACCACCGCGCAGGACGAGCAGGGCCGCGATACCGTCTACCGCTGCTTCGATGGCGCCGGGCTGCCGTGGCTGGCCCCGGTCGGGCGGCTGGACAAGGCCAGCGAGGGCCTGCTGCTGTTCAGCAACGACCCCGAGTGGGCGGCGCGCCTGACCGACCCGGAGACCGGCCCGGACAAGACCTACCACGTGCAGGTGGATGTCGTTCCCGACGCGGCCCAGCTCGCCGCGCTGTGCGCCGGCATCGAGGACGAAGGCCAGCTGCTGCGCGCGCGCCAGGTGCGCCTGCTGCGCAGCGGTGAAAAGACTGCCTGGCTGGAGGTGGTGCTGGACGAAGGCCGCAACCGGCACATCCGGCGCCTGCTGGCGGCCCTGCAGATCAACGTCCTGCGTCTGGTCAGGGTCGGCATCGGCCAGCTGGCCCTGGGGACGCTGGGCAAGGGCGCCTGGCGCGAACTGCAGGCGCAGGACCTGGAACTGCTTTATGCCACGGCTGGACATGCCGTGGTCGCACCATAGTGCGTGGCCTGCCGGGGAGCGGGCGCACCACCGGGCAAGGGATGGCCTGTCGTTCATTGACCGACCACTACCGGGAGAAGTGTCATGCAAACCGTCGTCCTTCGCCGCCCCCTGCTGGGCGGTGCCTGCCTGTTGCTGCCGGCCCTGCTGCTCAGTGCCTGCGGCGGCCATAAACAGGCGGCCAAGGCCCCGCCACCGGTGACCGACAAGGTCGTCGAGGTGCAGTTGCCGGCCTCCGAGCGCGATGGCCGCGGCGCCTACCGCTTCCACATGAGCGATGGCGAGAAGCGCATGAGCGCCGACGAGTTCGACGCCTGGATGAAGGCCAATGGCATCCGCGTCGCCAAGGGCAACCCCAACGCGGCCGTGGCGCCCAAGCCGGTGGTGGTGGCCAGCAAGGAAACCCGGAAAGGCAAAAAGAAGTAGAGCCGACTGTCAGTCGGCTGCTCCTCGCGGAAATTGCGGTTCAAGGGGGCATTTCGCCCCCCGTCGGCATCAGCCCTTGATCACGCTCAGTTCCACGCCGATGCGGGTGAACGCATCGATCGCGCGGTCCAGGTGCTGGCGCGTATGCGCAGCGCTGATCTGGGTGCGGATGCGCGCCTGGCCCTTGGGCACCACCGGGAAGAAGAAGCCGATCGCGTAGATGCCTTCTTCCAGCAGGCGCTGGGCGAACTTCTGTGCCAGCGGCGCGTCGTACAGCATCACCGGGCTGATCGGATGCACGCCGGGCTTCACGTCGAACCCTGCGGCGGTCATCTTCTCGCGGAAATAGGCGGTGTTCTGCTGCAGCGTGGTGCGCAGGTCATCGGCCGCAGCCAGCATGTCGAAGGCCTTGATCCCGGCGGCGACCACGTGCGGCGGCAGCGAATTGGAGAACAGGTACGGGCGCGAGCGCTGGCGCAGCAGTTCGATCACCTCGGCGCTGGCGGTGGTGAAGCCGCCCAGGGCGCCGCCCATGGCCTTGCCCAGGGTGCCGGTGATGATGTCGATCTTATCCAGCACGCCCTTGACCTCGGCCGAGCCGCGGCCGGTGGCGCCGAGGAAGCCGGTGGCATGGCATTCGTCGATATGCACCAGCGCGTTGTACTTCTTCGCCAGCGCGGTGATCTCGTCCAGCGGCGCGATGAAGCCGTCCATCGAGAACACGCCATCGGTGGTGATCAGCTTGGTACGGCAGCCGGCCGCATCGGCGGCCTGCAGCTGGGCTTCCAGGTCGGCCATGTCGCAGTTGGCGTAGCGGAAGCGCTTGGCCTTGCACAGGCGCACGCCGTCGATGATCGAGGCGTGGTTGAGCGCGTCGGAGATGATCGCGTCGTTCTCGCCCAGCAGCGGCTCGAACAGGCCGCCGTTGGCGTCGAAGCAGGCCGCGTACAGGATGGTGTCCTGCTTGCCGAAGAAGCCGGCGATCTGCTGCTCCAGCTGCTTGTGCAGGTCCTGGGTGCCGCAGATGAAGCGCACCGAGGCCATGCCGAAGCCGTGGCTGTCCAACGCGTCCTTGGCTGCCTGGATCAGGTCCGGATGGTCGGCCAGGCCCAGGTAGTTGTTGGCGCAGAAGTTCAGCACGGTGCGGCCGTCGTCCAGGGTGATCTCGGCCGACTGCGGGCTGGTGATGACGCGCTCGGATTTGAACAGGCCCTGGGCGCGGATCGCCTCCAGTTCTTCAACGTAGTGCTGGGTGAGCGGGGCGTTCGGGGCGTCGGTCATGGCAGGCGGTCATCGGCACGGGAAAACCGGGATTTTACCTGTCGTCGCAGGGCAGGGGGCGCTTGTTGCCGCATTGGCGGGCGGCGAAAGGGAAATCGGTTACGCATGACATTGTTGCATCGCAATATCAATCAGGTTAAAAAACCGTAAACCGCGCTGCATCCACCCCATGTCCCCGGAGAGACCCCGCATGAACCACGCCACGCGCTGTATTGCCGCCGCTGTGCTCTGCGCCGCCTTGCTTGCCCCGTTTGCCGCCAGCGCCCAAGACGAGGCGGAATCTCCGTTCAGCTGGAACGTCACCGCCGTCTCCGATTACGTGTTCCGCGGTGTGTCGCAGACCGATGAGGATCCGACCCTGCAGGCCGGCTTCACCTATACCTCGCCGGTGGGTCTGTACGCCGGTGTGTGGGGCTCGGGCGTCGACTTCGGTGACGGCGGCCCGGATGCCGAGGTCGATTACTTCATCGGCTACGGCGTGGATGTCACCGACAGCGTCAACTTCGACGTGATGCTCAACCACTACAGCTACCCGGGGTCGAGCGAGCTGGCCTACACCGAGCTGATCACCAAGACCAGCTTTGCCGAGCATTACAACGTGACCGTCGCCTACACCAACGATGTCTGGAACACCGACACCGACGGCTGGTACTTCGCGGCGGGCACCGAGTGGGCGCTGCCGAACGAATTCAACCTGACCGCGAACGTGGGCCGCAGCACGTTCGAGGATGGCATCGCGCAGGACTACACCGACTGGAACATCGGCGTGAACCGCAGCTGGGGCCTGTTCACGCTCGGCCTGGGCTACTACGGCACCGACGGCAACGGCCGCGACAATTCCGGCAAGCTCGCCGACAACCGCGTGGTGTTCACGGTCGCCGTCGGGCAATAACCCGCGTTTAGCCGCCAAAGAAAAAGGCACCCGATGGGTGCCTTTTTCGTACCGACCAACGGTCGGTACCTACCGCCATGTCGTTGCCACGCCCGGTAGGTCACGACCGTTGGTCGTGACGGCGCGGAATCAATTCCAGCTCAACACCACCTTGCCGGCCTTGCCCTGTTCCATCAGGTCGAAGCCCTTCTGGAACTCGTCGATCGGCAGCTGGTGGGTCATCACCTTGCCGAGCGGGAAGCCGGACAGCACCAGCTGCGTCATCTTGTACCAGGTCTCGTACATCTTGCGGCCGTAGATGCCCTGCACGGTCAGGCCCTTGAAGATGATCTTGTCCCAGTCGCAGCCCGCGCCCTTGGGCATGATGCCGAGCATGGCGATCTTGCCGCCGTGGTACATGCAGTCGAGCATGTCGTTGAACGCGCGCGGGTTGCCGCTCATTTCCAGGCCCACGTCGAAGCCCTCCATGTGCAGTTCCTTCATCACGTCCTTGAGCGAGGTGTTGGCCACGTTGACTACCCGGGTGGCGCCCATGTCGGCGGCCAGCTTCAGGCGGAAGTCGTTGACGTCGGTCACCACCACGTTGCGCGCACCGATGTGCTTGCAGATGCCCGCAGCGATGATGCCGATCGGGCCGGCGCCGGTGATCAGCACGTCTTCGCCGATCACGTCGAACTCCAGCGCGCAGTGCGCGGCGTTGCCGTAAGGGTCGAAGAACGCCGCCAGTTCGGAGGGAATCTGGTCCGGGATCGGCCACAGGTTGCTGGCCGGCATCACCATGTATTCGGCGAAGGCGCCGTTGACGTTCACGCCGATGCCCACCGTGTTGGGGCACAGGTGCGGGCGGCCGCCACGGCAGTTGCGGCAGTGGCCGCAGACGATGTGGCCTTCGGCCGACACGCGCTGGCCGATCTCGTAGCCGGTCACGCCCGGGCCGATCTCCGCGATGCGGCCGACGAACTCATGGCCGATGGTCAGGCCCGGCTTGATCGTGCGCTGGCTCCACTCGTCCCACAGGTAGATGTGCAGGTCGGTACCGCAGATGGCGGTCTTTTCCAGCTTGATCAGGACCTCGTTCGGGCCCGGCACCGGCACCGGCACGTCTTCGAGCCAGATGCCCTTGGCGGCTTCGCGCTTGACCAGGGCCTTCATTGTTTGCTGCGCCATCGGGGTGGAACTCGTCTGGGGGGGAAAGGGGGAATTATAGGGCCGGCGGGGGCGGGAGCATGTTGCGGTGCGAGGGTGCAGCCACGCAGGGCGTGGCTCTACCTCACCGTTACGTGGCGGTTGGCACATGGATGGCCCTACCGTGACTTACGGCCGGGAAGGCCAGCCTCGCGGGCAGGGTAGACTTCGGGGTTCTTTCACCAGGGGCTGCTCATGCGCTCGAACCTGCTTGCTTTCTCCGTCGTCGCCAGCCTTGGGCTGGTCCAGGCCGCCCATGCCGCTGAAGGCATGTGGGTGCCGCAACAGCTGCCGGAGATCGCCGGGCCGCTGAAGCAGGCGGGCCTGAAGCTGTCGCCTGAACAGATCTCCGACCTGACCGGCGACCCGATGGGCGCGGTGGTGGCGCTGGGCGGCTGCACCGCCAGCTTCGTCTCGCCGCAGGGCCTGGTAGTGACCAACCACCACTGCGCGTACGGCGCGATCCAGCTCAACTCGACCGCCGAGAAGAACCTGATCAAGGACGGATTCAACGCGCCGACCCTGAAGGACGAACTCAGCGCCGGCCCGAACGCCCGCGTGTTCGTGCTCGACCAGATCACCGACGTCACCGACCAGGCCAAGGCGGCGATCGCCGCTGCCGGCAAGGATCCGCTGGCGCGCACCCGTGCGCTGGAAGCCTTCGACAAGGCGCAGACCGCCGCCTGCGAGGCCGATGCCGGCTTCCGCTGCCGCCTGTACAGCTTCTCCGGCGGCAACACCTACCGCCTGTTCCGCAACATGGAAATCAAGGACGTGCGCCTGGTCTACGCGCCCCCGGGCAGCGTCGGCAAGTTCGGCGGTGACGTCGACAACTGGATGTGGCCGCGCCACACCGGCGACTTCTCGTTCTATCGCGCCTACGTGGGCAAGGACGGCAAGCCGGCGGCGTTCTCGGCCGACAACGTGCCGTACCAGCCGAAGCATTTCCTGAAATTCGCCGACCAGCCGCTGGGCGCGGATGACTTCGTGATGGTGGCCGGCTACCCGGGCCGCACCAACCGCTACGCGCTGGCGGCTGAGTTCAACGAAACCGCCCGCTTCACCTACCCGACCATCGCCCGCCACTACGACGCGGTGCTGGACCTGATCGACAAGGCCGGCAAGGCCGATCCGGACGTGAAGGTGAAGTACGCTGCTACCGCTGCCAGCATGAACAACGTGGCCAAGAACTACGTGGGCCAGCTGGAAGGCTTCAAGCGCATCGACGCGGCCGGCCAGAAGCAGGCCGAAGAGGCCGCGGTGCTGGCCTGGCTGAAGAAGCAGGGCGCCGCCGGCAAGCCGGCGCTGGCCGCGCATGCGCAGCTGGTCAAGCACCTCGATACCAGCAGGAGCACCCGCGAGCGCGATCTGTTCGTCGGTCAGTTCAACAACACCTCCGCCGTCGGCGCCGCGCTGGCCCTGTACCGCCTGTCGATCGAGCGCGCCAAGCCCGACGCCGAGCGTGAGGCCGGCTACCAGGAGCGCGACCTGCCGACCCTCGAAGGCAACCTGCGCCAGATGGACCGCCGCTACGTTGCGGGCATGGACCAGCAGCTGCAGGAGTACTGGCTGAGCCAGTACGTGGCCCTGCCGCCGGCCCAGCGCACCAATGAGGTGCTGAACCAGTGGCTGGCAGGCAGCGATGCCGCCGCCGTCGACGGCCTGGTCAGGAAACTGTCCGGCACGAAGCTGGGCAGCCTGGACGAGCGCCTGACCTGGTTCAAGGCCGACCGCGCCGCCTTCGAAGCCAGCACTGATCCGGTCATCCAGTACGCCGTGGCCAGCATGCCGGCCCTGCTGAAGCAGGAAGAGCAGAAGAAGACCCGCGAAGGCGAATCGCTGCTGGCCCGCCCGGCCTACCTGCAGGCGGTGGCCGACTACAAGAAGAGCAAGGGCGAATTCGTCTACCCGGACGCCAACCTGTCGCTGCGCATCACCTTCGGCAACGTCATGGGCTATGGCAAGGACGGGGTGAACTACACGCCGTTCACCACGCTGGAAGGCGTGGCGGCCAAGGAAACCGGCGAAGATCCGTTCGATTCGCCCAAGGCCCTGCTGGACGCGGTCAAGGCGAAGCGCTACGGCGGGCTGGAAGACAAGCGGATCGGCTCGGTGCCGGTCAACTTCCTGTCCAACCTGGACATCACCGGCGGCAATTCGGGCTCGCCGGTGCTCGACGCGCACGGCAAGCTGGTCGGCCTGGCGTTCGACGGCAACTGGGAATCGGTCAGCTCCAACTGGGTGTTCGACCCGGTGATGACCCGCATGATCGCCGTGGACAGCCGCTACATGCAGTGGATCATGCAGGAAGTGGCCCCGGCGCCGCAGCTGCTCAAAGAGCTGAACCTCACGGGTAGGTAACGCAAGGGACGGCGCAGCCGGCCCTAACGTCGCTTGTCGACGGCCCGAAGGGTGCCCACCCCGGTGGGCATACCGTTGGTCGTTACACCGGTTGAAAGAACCCCGCGGCAATGCCGCGGGGTTTTTTTTCGCGCGCTGCAGCAGACGCGGCTGCCGGTGGATCGAGCGCCGGGGCGCCACACCC
>NZ_CAUQPH010000168.1:0-7053 GCF_963519925.1 uncultured Stenotrophomonas sp.
GCGCCAGGCCCTGCGCGACATGCAGGCCGCGCGCTGGAGCGCTGCCGGGGGCGACATGGCCCAGGCACGGCAGGCCCTGCGCCGGGCCTTCCATGACCGACCGCACTGGCAGCCGGTCGCCGCGCCGGCGAATACTGCGCTGCCGCCGCTGTATCCGCCGGCCCGCTGAAGGAGCCGGAACGATCGGCTTTGCTAAGCTCTTTTACTTATCTCCAAGGAACGCCGCTCCGATGACCGACGCCGCAACACCCCGGCAGAAGCTGCCACTGCACTGGAAAATGGCTATCGGCTTCGGGCTTGGCCTCGCGCTCGGCCTGATCGTCCACGCCATCGGCGGCGGCATTCCCTGGCTGCCCGACGCGGCCCGTGCGGTGATGACCTACCTGACCACGCCGTTGTCGGGCCTGTTCCTCAACCTGATCTTCATGTTGATCGTGCCGCTGATCTTCTCGGCGCTGGTGATGGGTGTGTCGGAGATGGGCGACATCCGCGCGCTCGGGCGGATCGGCTGGAAGACCCTCGCCTATACCGTCCTGCTGTCGGGTGTGGCGGTCGGCCTGGGCCTGGTCCTGGTCAACCTGCTCAAGCCGGGCGTGGGCGTGGACCCGGCCATGGCCCAGCAGCTGCTGCATGAGAACGTCGAGCGCAGCCGCGAGATCGTGGCCAACATCGGCGAGCAGCCCAAGGGCATGGACATGCTGTTGTCGATCGTGCCCAGCAACGTGCTGGCCGCCGCGTCCAGCAACGGGGCGATCCTGTCGCTGATGTTCTTCGCGCTGATGTTCGGCATCGGCATGGTGCTGTCGCCGGACGAAAAGACCGCCCCGCTGCGCAAGGTCATCGAAGGCGTGTTCGAAGTCTCGATGACCCTGATCAACCTGGTGATCCGCCTGGCCCCCTACGCGGTGGCCTGCTTCATGTTCAACCTGGCCGCGATCTTCGGCTTCGACCTGCTGATCCGCCTCGGCGCGTACGTGGGCGTGGTGGTGCTGGCGCTGGGCCTGCACATGGTGGTGAGCTACGGCGTGGCGGTATGGCTGTCGGGCCGCTCGCCCCTGGCGTTCTTCCGCGACACCCAGGAGGCCACGGTGATGGCCTTCTCCACCGCGTCCAGCAACGCCACCCTGCCGACCGCGCTGCGCGTGGCCGACCAGATGGGCCTGCCGCAGAAGGTCTCGCGCTTCGTGCTGACCGTGGGCGCCACCGCCAACCAGAACGGCACCGCGCTGTTCGAGGGCGTGACGGTGATCTTCCTGGCGCAGTTCTTCGGCGTGGACCTAAGCATCACCCAGCAGCTGATGGTGATGCTGGTCTGCATCCTCGGCGGCATCGGGACGGCGGGCGTGCCCTCCGGCTCGCTGCCGGTGGTGGCAATGATCTGCGCCATGGTCGGCGTCGACCCGATGGGCATCGGCCTGATCCTGGGCGTGAACCACTTCCTGGACATGTGCCGCACCGCACTCAATGTTACCGGTGACCTGGCCCTGACCACGCTGGTGGCGAAGGGTGAGAGTGATGATGGTCACACTTCGGAGCGTGTCGTACCCGGCAATTGATCGCGCACGGAATGCCATGGATACTGACCCCCGCGCATGGAAGGCGTCGGGGTTGGCGTCGTGCGGGGAAAGGAGTACTACAGATGAGGAAATATCTGATCGCGGCCACGCTTGGCCTGCTGGCCTTCAACGCCAGCGCCAAGTCGGAATGCCCGAACTACAAGCAGGTCGGCAGCTATTTCGCGGGCCGCACCTTCACCAACTGGGACGTGGTCCCGGTGAGCGCGGACGTTGCCTTCAAGCGGATCAAGATCGAAGGGGTGAAGTCGGGCCTGACCCTGAAGTCTGAAGACAAGGAATCGGGCCTGTTGATGTTCGAACAGAATACGCAGGGCAGCAAAGGCCAGGTCACCCTGCCGTGGAACGTGGTCATCACCCCGGAAGGTGCGAACGCGTCCAAGGTCGAGGTCACCAAGCTCACTCCCGGTGGCTACATGACCGGCGAGAAGTTCCAGCGTGAGTCCACCTGCGCGGTGATCAACGCGGCCACCGGCGAAAGCTGACCGCCCACGCCCGGATCCAAAGCGCCCCGCCTCGCGGGGCGTTTTTGTTGGTGTACGGCAGCCGTCTTCACGACCCTGACCGGCCTGACCCGGCCGGTGGACTATGGGACAATATGCCGCCCGCAGCTCCGCGGCCGCCTCCCGACCCCGACAGAATCATGACGCAGCCCACCCGCCGCCAGTTGGCCAACGCCATCCGCTTCCTTGCCGCCGACGCGGTCGAAACCGCCAAGTCCGGTCACCCCGGCATGCCGATGGGCATGGCGGATATCGCGGAAGTCCTCTGGAACGACTATCTCCGTCACAACCCGAACAATCCGAAGTGGTTCAACCGCGACCGCTTCGTGCTCTCCAACGGCCACGGCTCGATGCTGCAGTACGCGCTGCTGCACCTGAGCGGCTACGACCTGCCGATCGAACAGCTCAAGCAGTTCCGCCAGCTCGGCAGCAAGACCGCCGGCCATCCGGAACACCATGAAACCCCCGGGGTCGAAACCACCACCGGTCCGCTCGGCCAGGGCCTGGCCAACGCGGTTGGTTTCGCGCTGGCCGAAAAGCTGCTGGCCCAGCGCTACAACCGCCCCGAGCACGAGATCGTCGACCACCGCACCTGGGTGTTCCTGGGTGACGGCTGCCTGATGGAAGGCATTTCCCACGAAGCGGCCTCGCTGGCCGGCACCTGGGGCCTGGGCAAGCTGGTCTGCTTCTGGGACGACAACCACATCTCCATCGACGGCAACACCGCAGGCTGGTTCACCGACAACACCCCCGAACGTTTCGAAGCCTATGGCTGGAACGTGGTGCGCGGCGTCGATGGGCATGACCCGGACAGCATCAAGGCCGCCATCGACAGCGCGCTGGCGCAGGGCGACAAGCCGACCCTGATCTGCTGCCGCACCACGATCGGTTTTGGTTCGCCGGGCAAGGCCGGCAAGGAATCCAGCCACGGCGCACCGCTGGGCAAGGACGAGCTGGAAGCCACCCGCAAGCAGCTGGGCTGGAATTACGGCCCGTTCGAGATTCCCGAAGACATCTACGCCGGCTGGCGTGCCGGTGGAACCGGCACCCTGCGCCAGGCCGAGTGGGAACAGCAGTTCGACAAGTACGCCGCGCAGTTCCCGGCCGAAGCCGAAGAGCTGACCCGCCGTTCGGAAGGCGAGCTGCCGGCCGATTTCGTGGCCAAGGCCGACGCCTACATCGCCCAGGTCCAGGCCGAAGGTCAGACCATCGCCTCGCGCAAGGCCTCGCAGCTGGCCATTGAAGCCTTCGCACCGCTGCTGCCGGAACTGGTCGGCGGTTCGGCCGACCTGGCGCACTCGAACCTGACCCTGTGGAAGGCCAGCAAGTCGGTGGCCACCGACGACCCGAACGCCAACTACGTGTACTACGGCGTGCGCGAGTTCGGCATGACCGCCATTGCCAACGGCCTGGCGCTGCATGGCGGTTTCATTCCGTTCGACGCCACCTTCCTGGTGTTCAGCGACTACGCCCGCAACGGCGTGCGCATGAGCGCGCTGATTCCGGCGCACGCCATCCACGTCTACACCCATGACTCGATCGGCCTGGGCGAGGACGGCCCGACCCACCAGCCGGTGGAGCACCTGGCCTCGCTGCGCTACATCCCGAACAATGACGTGTGGCGTCCGTGCGATGCGGTCGAATCGGCGGTCAGCTGGAAGTCGGCGATCACCCGCCAGGACGGCCCGAGCTGCCTGGTGTTCAGCCGCCAGAACCTGCCGCACCAGCCGCGCAGCACCGAACAGGTGGCGCAGATCGCCCGCGGCGGTTACGTGCTGGCCGACGCCGAAGGCGGCGTGCCGGACGTGATCCTGATCGGTACCGGTTCGGAAGTGGGGCTGGCCGTCGCGGCCAAGGCCGAACTCGACGCGGCCGGCATCAAGGCCCGCGTGGTCTCGATGCCGTCCAGCGACGTGTTCGATCGCCAGGACGCGGCGTACCGTGAATCGGTGCTGCCGAACGCCGTGCGCAACCGCGTGGCGGTGGAAGCCGGCGTCACCGGTTTTTGGCGCCAGTACGTGGGCCTGGACGGTGCCGTGGTCGGCATCGACACCTTCGGTGCCTCCGCACCGGCTGAAGCGCTGTACAAGCACTTCGGCATCACCACCGATGCGGTGGTCGCCGCTGCGAAGGCGCAGCTGGCCAACTAAGCGCCAGCAACCGACGTAGTCCAGACGGCGCTTCCCGAAACGGAAGCGCCGTTTTCATTTGCGCGCCGGGCGATGATCTGCCGTTGTTGGCGCGCGATGCGCGCCGCTTCAATGCCGGGCCACTCTTTCAGCGTTACGCGGTGCGCGCCAATCCAAGCCGCACCAGGCGCGCTTCCACCTTTTCGCCGAACGTCTTCGGTGCGTCCAGCCCCATCCGCTGCAGGTACACCACGTCGCCGTCGCCGGCCTGCTGGGTCAATGCGGCCAGCACAGTGCGCAGCTTGGCGCCGCGCGTCTGCGTGTTCTGCTTCAGCCAGCCCAATGCCTTGACCAGGTGCTGCTCCACCTCGGTGAAATCGCTGCCCAGCGGGTAGTCGGGCAGGGCGCCGGACTGGCGGAACGGCGCCAGCGACGCGCTGACCGCGGCGGCGGTATTGCGACGCGCCCAGTGCTCGGGCGCCACGAAGTCGGTGTCCAGTTTCTTCGAGGCTTTGGCGGTCTGCAGCAGCTCGGCCTGGAACGCGGCATCGGTGATGCCGGCCATGCCGACCACGCAGTCCTCGTCGGTCAGGTTGCGCAGGTCGGCGATGCCGTATTCGTTGATGTAGATGTCGCGCAGGTGGCGCGGGATCGTCGTGTGCCCGTAGTTCCAGCGCACGTTCGACTGCAGCCGGCCCTTGTCCTCGCGCACCGCGCGGAACATCAGCGCGCTGCGGGCCTCGGGCAGCGCATGGGCCATCGCCACGAAGTTGTACTGCCCGCCCACGCCCGACACCACGCGGCCGTCTTCCAGCGCATCGGAAACCGCCGCACCCAGCGCGGTGGCCATCATGCACGAGTTGAAGAAGCGCGCATGCCGGCGCTGCAGGCGTTCGAGCGTCTCATTGCCGCCGTACAGCTGGTTGATCTCGCTGATCCGGCGCATGCCGATCGCGCTGCGCTCCGCGTCCGGCAGCTCGCGCAGCCACTGGTAGAACTCCGGCGAGCCGAGGTAGAACGCACCGTGCAGGTACTCGCCCTCGGCCTCGAGCGTGGCGTGGTCGATGGTCAGCGTGCTGCCGCTTTCGATCCGCTCCATCAGTGCCAGGTCGTCGTGCACCTTGCGCCGGATCACCCCGGTCTGCACCAGCCGGCGGAACCCTTCATTGAGCATTTCGCTGCAGCCGTACAGGCCGACCTCGAACGGCTCCAGCCCGCCACATTCCAGTACCGTGGGATGGCTGGCCAGGGTCGGGTCCAGCGCGTGCAGGATCTGCCGGTAGCGCGCGTTGTCGGTGTGGCGCAGCACCAGGGCATGGCTGATCGCATCGGCCAGCGTGCCGATGCCGATCTGCAGGGTGCCGCCGTCGCGCACCAGCGCGCTCGCGTACAGGCCGATCGCGTAGTCGGCATCGGTGACCGGCTGACGCGGCAGCCCGAACAGGGCCGGGTAGGGCGCCGGCGGGGTGATCACCAGGTCGAAGAACGACACATCCACCGTCGCCGACCCGCCCAGGTAGGGCAGCTGCGGATCGATCTCGGCGATCAGCAGCGGCCGCGGCAGTCCGCGCGCCAGCATCGCGTCGATCGTGTCCTGGGTGATGTCGTTGTTGCACGACAGCGACAGCCGCCGGTCGTCGGGACGCATCGCCACCTTCTGCACGATCGCATGCGGCGCGCGCTGCGCCACCGCGTCGGCGGCATGGGTGTAGTTGAGGCTGGTATAACCGCGCTGCGCCTGCGACGAGCCGAGCAGGGCGCCGGACTGCATGTAGAACTCTTCCACCTGCACGTGCGCCGGCAGGCGGTCGCGCACCATTGCGTCGGCATAGGCCAGGCGCGGGAAATCCTCGCCGAAGTGGCGGGCCGCGAATGGCGCCATGAAGCGCGCCTCCAGCCCGCCGCCCGGCTTGGGCGGGTTGAGCGACAACGCGGTGTAGATCTGCAGCGGGCGCGACGGATCGTTTTCAACCCGCGCATACAGCGCATTGAGCAGCCGGTGCGGCTTGCCCAGCGCCAGTGGCGCACCGATGCGCAGCGGCCCGTCCACGCGCTGCAACAACCAGTCGGTGGCCGCGTCCAGATCGGTGAGGTGCTCGGTCATGCGGTGCGTTCCTGCAAAGGCTTTCCGGCATTACAGCATTTCCGGTTTGAACGGCTCTCGACACGGGGGCTTGACACGACAAAAGATTACGCGCGTAATCGGTGCGTCGATTACGGATGTAAATGATGAGCCAGATCAGTGAAGCCGAAGCGGTGGTCATGGAAGTGCTCTGGAACCGGCACCCGCTGGGTGCCGATGAGGTGGTGGCCGCGCTGGCACAACGCGACTGGGCCGAGCCAACCATCAAGACCCTGCTCAACCGCCTTCTCACCAAGGGCGCGATCAGCGCCAGCCGAGACGGCCGGCGCTACCTCTACTCGCCGCTGCTGCAGCGCCAGGCCTGGGTCGCCGAACAGAGCAGCGGCCTGCTGGACAAGCTGTTCGCCGGTCGCGTGGCACCGCTGGTGGCGCATTTCAGCGAGCGCGGCGAACTGAGCGCGCAGGACATCGCCGAACTGAAGAAACTGATCCAGGAACTCGACCATGACTGAGCTGCTGCAGGGCCTGGTGCAGGCGAGCACGTGGTTGGCGCTGGCGGTGCTGCTGCTGGCTGCGCTGCGCCCCCTGCTGCGTCGCCTTGGGGGGCCGGCGCTGGTGTACCGCAGCTGGTGGCTGCTGCCGCTGGTCGTGCTGGCACCGTTGCTGCCGGGTGCTCCGCTGGCGCTGACCGACAGCACGCCGGTGCTGGCGCTGGGCACGGCACTGCGCGCGCCGCCGGTACCGGACGATGCCCGGCTGTGGCC
>NZ_CAUQPH010000169.1:0-6954 GCF_963519925.1 uncultured Stenotrophomonas sp.
GCGCACGGGTCTTACTTCTTGCCGTCCGGCTTGGTTTCAGCCGGTGCTGCTGCCGGAGCGGGGGCCGCTGCGGCGGCGGCCGGGGCCGGGCGCGCCTTGACCACGCGCACGCCCTTGGCCTTCATCCAGGCGTCGAACTCCTCGGCGGTCATGCGCTTGCCGTTCTGGCTCATGTCGAAGCGCCACGGCGTATTGTCGAATTCGGTCTGCGGCTTGTACGCGGCCGGATCATTCGGCTTCACCGCGGGCGCGCCGGGCATGGCCTTGGCGATGTTCTGGCAGCCGTCGATGCGCAGGCGCTGCAGCACGCGGTCCAACGACTGCTGCTGGTCGAAGTTGGAGGTCAGCACGCCGGCGGGCATGCCCAGCTGCACGTTGCGGATGTACAGCTCGTTGGCCACCGGCGCGATCGCCGTAGCCGGCAGCGGCAGCGGAGCCACGCTGGTGGCCGTTGCCGAGCAATCCACGGCTGCGTAAGCGGTGGGAACCAGGGCCAGGCCGAGTGCGGCGGCCAGTGCGATACGCAGCATGGGATGCATCCAGGAATGAGGGCGACGCACCGAGTTTAACAGCGCCACAACGCCTTTCAAGATCCCACATTCAATGAATACGGCAACTTGTTGGATTTATTGTTGATTTTTGCCGGAGTGCTGACCAACGGTCGGCACCTGCCATCAAAGAAAAGGGCCCGGCAATGCCGGGCCCCTTCTTTGACTGATGTTCCGGAACGATTAGTTCTGGACGTTCAGCTCGGTACGACGGTTCTTCTCGCTCTTGCAGGCCGGGAAGGTCTGCGGGGTCTGCTCCAGCGGACGGCTCTCGCCGTAACCGATCGGACCGGTGAGACGGCTGGCAGCCACGCCGTTCTGGGTCAGATAGTTGTACACCGCGGTCGCACGACGCTCGGACAGCTTCTGGTTGTAGTCGTCCTTGCCGCACAGGTCGGTGTGGCCAGCCACTTCGACGCGCAGGTCCGGGTAACGAACCAGGATCTGGGTAGCTTCGGACAGGATCGCCACGGCGTCCGGACGCAGGTTCGACTTGTCGAAGTCGAAGTTGACGCCCTTCAGGTCGATGGAGACCGGCACCGGGCAACCGTCCGGACCGATGGTCTGACCCGGCTGCGAATCCGGGCACTTGTCGTCGCAGTTGTTGACGCCGTCGCCGTCGTCATCCAGGTCGGCGCAGCTCGGAGCGGCCGGTGCCGGAGCAACGACGGCAGCGGTCGGAGCCGGGCCCAGCGGGATCACGACGCCGACCGAGGCCAGCACGTCGCCGAACCAGCTTTCGTCCGGAGCGGAAACGCTCTTGTCGTCGAAGTCACCGCGGTAGGCCACTTCGGCGCGCACAGCGACGCGCTTTTCGAAGGTGGTCTGCAGGCCGACGCCGAGCTTGGCGGCAAAGTTGCCGTCCTTGCGCTCACCCGGGCTGTCCGGCGACGGGAAGTTGTTGTATTCCTCTTCCGACTTCTGGTAGCCCACGCCCATCAGCAGGTACGGGTTCCAGCCGCGGCCTTCGGAGATGAAGTGGCGACGCAGGTCGATGGACGCGCCGTACTGGCTCCAGTTCAGGTCCTGGTTGGCGTCGAAGTTCGGGTTCTGATAGTTCAGCTCGCCGTCCAGCGACCAGTTGGGGCTGATGAACTTGCCGAGGCCCAGGGTAACGAACGGAGCGTCGTTGGTCAGGCGGTCGCTATCCTGGAAGTTGAAGCCGGCCGAACCGGTCAGGTACCAGCGGTCATCAAACGACGACTGCGCGGACGCTGCCTGGGCAAACGCCAGGCCGCCCAGCAGTGCGGCAGTGAGGATCTTCTTGTTCATGTAATACAGCTCCTATTTCGGGGGTATGAAACCGGTAGAGGCATGGGCCAGCACTACTGCGTCGTTTAAGACTGCCGATTCAGCACGCCACCGCCGCGAACATTATGCTCAGGGGAGTGAAGGCGATGTTAACGGTCACGTAACATGTGAAATCGACTACCGCGTCTCCGCCGGGACGGCTGGACGCACCCTATACAGGTTGGTGAATTTCCGCAAGAGCCAACAATGGCAAGGGTTTCAGCCACTTTCCCAAAGAATTCAACGACTCGCCACAGTATTTGATGCAATCCGACCCCGTGTCGCGATTCAGCTGAAAAACAGGTTTGAAAACGTCTTTATGATGAACGTGTTCGTCCCCCACAGGAGTCGATATGAATGCTGTTGGACTGACCCGTTACCTGCCCATCGACGACCCCGACGCCCTGCTGGACCTGCAGATTGCTGAACCGGGCGCGCCACAGGGACATGACCTGCTGGTGCGCGTTCAGGCGGTGTCGGTGAACCCGGTGGACACCAAGCAGCGCGCGCCGCGTGCCGGCGACGTCTCGCCGCCGCGGATCCTTGGTTTTGACGCTTCCGGCATTGTTGAAGCGGTCGGCGCGCAGGTGTCGGCGTTCGCGCCTGGCGATGAGGTGTACTACGCCGGCGACGTCACCCGCCCGGGCAGCAACGCGCAGCTGCAGTGGGTGGACGAGCGCATCGTCGGGCGCAAACCCACCACGCTGGATTTTGCCGAGGCGGCGGCGCTGCCGTTGACCGTGCTGACCGCCTGGGAACTGCTGTTCCAGCGCATGCCGCTGCATTTCGACGACCGCCGGCATGTCGGCCAGACCCTGCTGGTGATCGGCGGTGCCGGTGGCGTTGGCTCGATCGCGATCCAGTTGGCGCGGCATGCCGGCTTTACCGTGGTGGCCACGGCGTCGCGCGACGCTTCGGCCGAGTGGTGCCTGCGGATGGGCGCCGACCACGTGGTCGACCATCGCCAGCCGCTGCCGGCGCAGTTGCAGGCGTTGGGCATCACGCAGGTCGAGGTGGCACTGAACCTGGCCGACACCGACCACTACTGGGAGGTGCTGGGGGAACTGCTTGCACCGCAGGGGCATGTCGGACTGGTGGTGGAACCGCGCGGCCCGCTGCGCATCGGCGACCCGTACAAGGCCAAGTGCATCGGCATCCACTGGGAATTCATGTTCGCGCGTTCGCGCTTCCAGACCGCCGACATGGCCGAACAGCACCGCATCCTCAGCCGGGTGGCCAGCCTGGTCGATGCCGGCGAGCTGCGCAGCACCGCGCATACGTCGCTGGGCACCATCAACGCGCAGAACCTGCGCGAAGCGCACCGCCTGCTGGAAGGCGGTGGCGTCACCGGCAAGCTGGTGCTGTCCGGCTGGGACGATTGAAACGGCGTTGAACCGGGAATCCCCTTGCGTGCAGGGGCATTCCCGGGCACCCTTTGCGCATCCATACGCAAGCGTATCTTCATGTCGCCAGCTACTGATTCCACCGCCTACCCGCACCTGTTCGCCCCGCTCGACCTGGGCTTCACCACCCTGCGCAACCGCGTCCTGATGGGCTCGATGCATACCGGGCTGGAAGACCGTGCCAAGGACTTCCCACGGCTGGCGGCGTACTTCGCCGAGCGCGCGGCGGGCGGGGTCGGGTTGATCGTCACCGGCGGCTATGCGCCCAACGTGGTGGGCTGGCTCAAGCCGTTCGGCGGCAAGCTGTCCTGGCCCTGGGAAGTGGGTCCGCACCGCCAGTTGACCAGCGCGGTGCACGCCCATGACGGCAAGATCTGCCTGCAGCTGCTGCACGCCGGTCGCTACGCCTACCACCCCCTGTCGGTGGCGCCGTCGAAGAAGAAGGCCCCGATCAACCCGTTCACCCCGCGTGCGTTGTCGGCACGGGGCGTGGAGCGGCACATCGCCGATTACGCACGCAGCGCGCGGCTGGCCCGCGAGGCCGGCTACGACGGCGTGGAAGTGATGGGCTCGGAAGGCTACCTGATCAACGAGTTCATCGCGCCGCGCACCAACCTGCGCAGCGACCGCTGGGGCGGCGATGCCAACCGGCGCATGCAGTTCGCCGTGGAAATCGTGCGCCGCATCCGCGAAGCCTGCGGCCCGGACTTCATCATCATCTACCGGTTGTCGCTGGTCGACCTGGTCGAAGACGGCAGCAACTGGGAGGAGATCGTGCAGCAGGCCAGGGCGATCGAAGCGGCCGGCGCCACCCTGATCAACTCCGGCATCGGCTGGCATGAAGCGCGGGTGCCCACCATCGCCACCTCGGTGCCGCGCGCGGCATTCGCCGGGGTCACTGCCAAGCTCAAGCCGCACGTACGGGTGCCGGTGATCGCCACCAACCGGATCAACATGCCGGATGTGGCCGAGCGCATCCTCGCCGGGGGCGGCGCGGACATGGTGTCGCTGGCGCGCCCGTTGCTGGCCGACCCCGAATGGGCGAACAAGGCCCGCGTGGGCCGTGCGCACGCGATCAACACCTGCATCGCGTGCAACCAGGCCTGCCTGGACCATGTGTTCGAGAACAAGACCGCCAGCTGCCTGGTGAACCCGCGCGCGGTGCATGAAACCGAGCTGGTCTACCGCCCTGCCCTGGTACCGAAGAAGATCGCCGTGGTCGGCGCCGGCCCGGCCGGCCTGGCCGCCGCGACCGTGGCCGCCGAACGTGGCCATGCGGTGACCCTGTTCGATGCCGGCAGCGAGATCGGCGGTCAGTTCAACGTGGCCAAACGCATTCCGGGCAAGGAAGAATTCCACGAGACCCTGCGTTACTTCCGCCACAAGCTGGAGGACACCGGGGTGACCGTGAAGCTGGACACCGTGGCGGACGCAGCCACCCTCGGCGGCTTCGATACGGTGGTGGTGGCGACCGGCATCACCCCGCGCCAGGTCGATTTCCCCGGTGCCGACCACCCCAAGGTGGTCACCTACCTGGATGTGCTGCTGGGCAAGGTGCAGGTCGGGGCCGAGGTCGCGATCATCGGTGCCGGCGGGATCGGCTTCGATGTCGGCGAATTCCTGGTCCACGAGGGCCCCTCGTCGGCGCTGGACCCGGCGCGCTGGATGGCCGAATGGGGCGTGGACCCGACCTTCGAGGCCCGCGGCGCCCTGGCCCGCCCGCAGCCGGAGGCCCCGGCACGGAAGGTCTGGCTGCTGCAGCGGAGCCCGGGAAAGCCGGGCGCGCGGCTGGGCAAGACCACCGGCTGGATCCACCGCGCCACGCTCAAGGCAAAGGGCGTGAAGATGCTCGGCGGTGTCGAGTACCTGGGCGTGGACGACAGTGGCCTGCGGATCCGCATCGACGGCCAGGAGCAGACGCTGCCGGTCAGCCACGTGGTGATCTGTGCCGGCCAGGAACCGCGTCGCGACCTGCACGCTGCGCTGCTGGCAGCCGGCGTAGACGCGCACCTGATCGGCGGCGCGGACGTTGCCGCCGAGCTGGACGCGAAACGCGCCATCAACCAGGGCAGCCGCCTCGCGGCCGCCCTGTAACCGGTGTGCCGGCCAACGGCCGGCGCTACCCGGGCATGGTGGATTCACCGGGCGTGGACCGGTAGCGCCGGCCGTTGGCCGGCCCTCGCAGACCCAATCACTGCACCTGAACAGGGCTTCCGGCACTCCTCCTGAACCTGAATGTCAAGCCTTTCGATTCAGGATGCATTGCGAAATCCCCCCCTATCGTGCGCCGACTTTCCCGCTCACCACCCAGTTCGAGTGAGCGCGCGGCCCCCGACTTCTTTGGGTGCCGCTCCCGGGCGGCCCCGATGGCCGCCTCCCCATGACGCCAAGCAGTACCTTCACGCCCCCGTCCCCACACTCGGACGGAGCAGCCAGGTGCGGCCCATACGGAGCAAGGAGATTTATGAAACTGGCCTGGATACTCTGGCTGTCGCAGTTGTTGCCGCAGCCGGCCGCCGATTCGTTGTGCCTGAGCACGACCGTCTACCTCGAAGCGCGCGACCAGACCCTGCGCGGCCAGCAAGCCGTCGCGGAAGTAGCGTTGCGCCGCCTCGACAGCGGCCTGTGGGGCGACTCGATGTGCAAGGTGGTCACCGCACGCAAGCAGTTCGCGCCGACCATCGTCGCCCCCGGCACCCAGCTGGGCAACAGCGACGCCTGGGAAGAAGCCATGAGCGTGGCCTTCGACGCCGAGCGCAACTGGGCGCTGCCGGTGGGCGAGCGCAAGGAGATCGTGCCCGGCGCCAGCCACTTCGCCGCGCTGTCGATCGCCAGCCCGAGCTGGCGCAACGCATACCAGGTGGCCACCATCGGCGACCACACGTTCTACCGCGTGCAGAAACTCAAGCCGCGCGCGTCGTAACGATCTGTTACGGGCATACCGTTGAGGATGCGGGGCCGGCTCTGGAATAGTGTGCCGTTGCCCAACCTTCCATCTTCACGGAGTTCCGCATGAAGCTGTACAGCAAGCCCGGTGCCTGTTCCACCGCCGACCATATCGCCCTGCAGTGGACCGGTCAGCCGTTCGAGGTCGAACTGCTCGACAAGGACACCATGAAGGCCCCGGCCTACCTGGCGATCAATCCAAGCGGCGCGGTGCCGGCGATCGTCGACGGCAGCTTCGTGCTGACCCAGAACGCGGCGATCATGGGCTACATCGCCGACAGCTATCCGCAGGCCGGCCTGGCCGGCGACGGCAGTCCGCAGCAGCGCGCCGAAGCCAACCGCTGGCTGGCCTTCGTCAATTCGGACCTGCATCCCGCATTCACCCCGCTGTTCGGACCGGGCCGCTTCATCGATGATGAAGGCCAGTACGATGCGGTGCGCGATGCAGCACGCAAGCGCCTGCGCGGCCTGTTCGAAACCGCCAACCGCCAGCTCGCCGACAAGCCCTGGCTGGCCGGCTTCCGCAGCTACGCCGACCCGTACTTCTACATCACCCTGCGCTGGGCGGCGGGCGCAAAGATCGACCTGAGCGGCCTGGACAACCTGGCCGCGTTCAAGACCCGCATGGAAGCCGATGCCGGCGTGCAGGCGGCCCTGAAGGCCGAAGGCCTGCACTGACAACAGCGTAGAGCCACGCCCTGCGTGGCTGCTCGTCGCCCGCACCCGATCCCGCAGCCACGCAGGGCGTGGCTCTACGGGGTGCTGGC
>NZ_CAUQPH010000170.1:0-6851 GCF_963519925.1 uncultured Stenotrophomonas sp.
CGCCGCCATCGTCGGCACGCTCGACCGCGTGCACTGGCAGTCGCCGCCGGCGCCGATCAAGGCTCCCGGCGACGGCGCGCCGATCGCGCTGCCCGCCGATGCCACGCTGCCGGCACGCGTACAGGCCAGTGCCAATGACACCAACCCGGCGAAGATTCCGCCGTTGTCGCTGGACGTGGCCGACCTGCAGTTCGGCAAGGCGCGGCTGGGGCAGGCGGTGCTGCGCACGCGGCCGTTCGGCAACGGCCTGAGCGTGGACCGGCTGCAGTTCCGTGCCCCCCGCCAGGCCATCGACATCCAGGGCCGCTGGCTGGGCATGGGCACCGCGGCCACTACCCATGTCGAGGTCAAGGTGGACAGCGAAGACCTGGGCGGGCTGATGCAGAACCTCGATTACGGCGGCCAGCTGCGCGGCGGCCAGGGCCAGATCACACTCGACGCCGGCTGGGCAGGCGGGCCGTCCGACTTCCAGCTCGGCGCGCTGCAGGGGCGGATGCAGGTCCAGGCGCGCAACGGCCAGCTGCTGGAGCTGGAACCCGGCGCCGGTCGCGTGCTGGGCCTGCTCAGCGTGACCCAGCTGCCGCGGCGGTTGATGTTCGATTTCCGCGATTTCTTCTCCAAGGGCTTCGCCTTCAACCAGGTCGGCGGCACGCTGGACTTCGCCGATGGCATGGCGACCACCGACAAGGTGCTGATTGAAGGACCGGCCGCCAACATCAGCATCCGCGGCCGCACCGACCTGCGCCGGCAGCAGTTCGACCAGACCATCGACGTCAATCCGCGTGCGGGCAACCTGCTCACCGTGGTGGGCGCGGTGGCCGGTGGACCGGTCGGCGCCGCGGTAGGCGCGGCGGCCAACGCCGTGCTGTCCAAGCCGTTGGGGCAGATCGGTGCCAAGACCTATCGCGTCACCGGCCCATGGGCCGAGCCCAAGGTCGACGTGATCGACCGCGACGAAGCGCCGCCCGCGGCCGCACCGGCCCCGGTGGTGCGTTGACGTTCCCCGCTTACCGCTCCATTTGCCGCGCCCGGCTTGCGAAGGCGGCCGGCGCCCATAGATCAGGATCATGACCGACAACGCACTCACCCTTGCCCACGACCGCCTGCTGCTGCCCGCCGGGCTCGACGCCGGCGGCCTGGAACGCACCTTCGGCACCCTGCTCGGACCGGGTATCGACTTCGGCGATCTCTACTTCCAGCATGCACGCCGCGAAAGCTGGAGCGTGGAAGACGGCATCGTCAAGGACGGCGCGCATTCCATCGAACAGGGCGTGGGCGTGCGCGCCATCGCCGGCGAGAAGACCGGCTTCTCCTATTCCGACGACATCCATGGCGACGCGCTGCTGGCAGCGGCGCAGTCGGCGCGCGCGATTTCCCGCGATGGCGGCGCGCAGCCGGCGCGTGCACTGGTGCGCGGCAACGCGCGCGCGCTGTACCCGGCCGTGGACCCGATCGACGGCATGGGCAATGAAGCCAAGGTTGAAGTGCTCAAGCGCCTGGACCGCTACCTGCGCGCGGCCGACCCGCGCGTGCAGCAGGTGATGGTGAGCCTGTCCGGCGGCGTGGACACGGTGCTGATCGCGCGCAGCGACGGCGTGCTGGCCGGCGACATCCGCCCGCTGGTGCGCCTGAACGTGCAGGTGATCGTCGAACAGCAGGGCCGCCGCGAGTCCGGTTACGCCGGCGGTGGCGGGCGCTACAGCTATGCCGAACTGTTTGCCGATGGCCGCCCGGAGGCGTTCGCCCGCGAGGCGCTGCGCCAGGCGCTGGTGAACCTGGAGGCGATCCCGGCCCCGGCCGGGGTGATGACCGTAGTGCTGGGCCCGGGCTGGCCGGGCGTGCTGCTGCACGAAGCCGTGGGCCATGGCCTGGAAGGCGACTTCAACCGCAAGGGCACCAGCGTCTACGCCGGCCGCATCGGTGAGCGCGTGGCCGCGCCCGGCGTGACCATCGTCGACGACGGCACCCTCGACGGCCGCCGCGGCTCGCTCAACATCGATGACGAAGGCCACCCGACCCAGTGCACCACGCTGATCGAGGACGGCATCCTGGTCGGCTACATGCAGGATTCGCTCAACGCGCGCCTGATGGGCGTGGCCCCGACCGGCAACGGTCGCCGCGAGTCGTTCGCGCACATGACCATGCCGCGCATGACCAACACCTACATGCGCGCCGGCCAGCACGACCCGGAAGAAATGATCCGCTCGGTCAAGCGGGGCCTGTACGCGGTCAACTTCGGCGGCGGCCAGGTCGACATCACCAGTGGCAAGTACGTGTTCTCGGCCACCGAGGCGTACCTGATCGAAGACGGCAGGGTCACCGCGCCGGTGAAGGGCGCCACGCTGATCGGCAACGGCCCGGAAACCATGCAGAAGGTGCGCATGATCGGCAACGACCTGGCGCTGGATGAAGGCGTCGGCGTGTGCGGCAAGGACGGTCAGAGCGTACCGGTAGGCGTGGGCCAGCCGTCGCTGCTGATCGACGGCATCACCGTGGGCGGCACCCAGGCCTGATCGCCGGATGCATCCCTCCTGCCTGCCCGGTTCAGTCGTCGCTGGCCAGTTCGTCGTCGTCGGCGTCTGCGCCGGCGGCGGTATCCAGGCCCAGCGCGGCCGGTACCAGCAGCCCGCGCAGCACCTGGTAGATTTCCCGGTACGCGCGCGGCGGCTTGTTCTTCGCGCGCTCGGCCTGGGCGTTGCGGACCAGCGTGCGCAGCTGCTGGCGGTCGGCCTGCGGGAATTCCTCCAGCAGCGTGGCCAGCGCCTTGTCGCCGTCCTTGAGCAGGCGCTCGCGCCAGTCTTCGGCGCGGTGCAGCGCGGCCACTTCGCGGCGCGAGGTTTCGCTGTTGGCGTCCAGCGCATCGCGGATCGCATCCAGCGTGGCGTCGTCCTCGCGGCGCATGTGCTTGGCCAGGAACGCCAGCTGGCGCTTGTGGGCGATATGCGCGGTGATCCGCTTGGCTTCGGCGATGTGCGGCAGCAGGTCTTCCGGCACCGGCACGCGGGCCAGCTGCGCCGGCGTCAGCGACACCAGCTTCTCGCCCAGGGCCAGCACGTCCAGCGCGTCGCGCCGGTTCTGGCTGCGGCTGATATCAAGGAATTCACCGGTTTCTTCGTCGCGTCCGCGCATCGTCTTGTTTCCACTTCCAGAACTGCGCCCGGCGTTGCGCCCGGCACTCACCCGTACAGGATAAAGCATTGAACGTGATCTCCCCTGAAGCGCCCGCCGCCGACGACAGCCTGCAGCGCCTGGAACAGCTGGCCGACATTTCCCAGCAGCTGCTGGCCCGGGCCCGTGCGATGGGCGCCAGCCAGGCCGAAGTCAGCTGCAGCGAAGAACGCGGCCTGGACGTGAACGTGCGCCTGGGCGAGGTCGAAACGGTGGAATCCACCCGCGACCGCGGCATCGCCGTGACTGTGTACTTCGGCCAGCGCAAGGGCAGCGCCAGCACCGCCGACCTGCAGCCGGCCAGTCTCGAGGCCACCGTGGCCCAGGCCTGCGCGATCGCCCGGCATACCGAAGACGATGCGGCCGCCGGGCTGGCCGACCCGGCGCTGATGGCGCGCGAGTTCCCCGACCTGGACAGCTGGCACCCGTGGGCGCTGCAGGCCGACCAGGCGGTGGACCTGGCGCTGGCCTGCGAGGCCGCCGGGCGCGACGCCGACGCCCGCATCAGCAATTCCGACGGCGCCTCGGCCGCCACCGCCACCAGCCTGTCGGTGTACGCCAACTCGCACGGCTTCATCGGCCGCGACCGCAGCAGCCACCATTCGGTGGGCTGCGCGCTGATCGCCGGACAGGGCGATGGCATGCAGCGCGACGGCTGGTACAGCATTGCACTGGCCCGGGAAGACCTGGAGGATGCCGCGTCGATCGGGCGCCATGCCGCCGAGCGCACCGTGGCCCGCCTGCAGCCGCGTTCGATGGCCACCGCGCAGATGCCGGTGCTGTATGCGCCGGAAGTGGCACGCTCGCTGATCGGCCACCTGCTGGGCGCGGTGTCGGGCGGGGCGCTGTACCGCCGGGCCAGCTTCCTGCTCGACAGCGTGGGCACGCAGCTGTTCCCGGACTGGTTCGCGGTGGAAGAGCGTCCCCTGCTGCGCCGTGGACTGCGTTCGACCGCCTTCGATGGCGACGGCGTGGCCACCCGCGATTCGGCGCTGATCGAAGCTGGTGTCCTGCAGCGCTACGTGCTGGGCAGCTATTCAGCGCGCAAGCTGGGCCTGGCGACCACCGGCAACGCCGGCGGCGTGCACAACCTGCTGGTGCGTGCGAGTGGCGATCTTGACCTCGCCTCGATGGCGCGGCAGATGGGCGAGGGCCTGCTGGTCACCGAGCTGATGGGGCAGGGGGTGAACGGCGTGACCGGCGACTACTCGCGCGGTGCCGGTGGTTTCCGGGTGGAAAACGGCGAGATCCAGTACCCGGTCGACGGCATCACCATCGCCGGCAACCTCAAGGACATGTTCGCGTCGATCGAAGCGGTGGGCAGCGATATCGATCGCCGCTCGCACGTGCAGGTCGGCTCGATCCTGGTGGGACGAATGACCGTAGCCGGTAACGATTGACGGCATCGATTGACGTATCCTGTGGCGGCTGCCTGGGCAGGCGGGGAGCCTGCCACGCACCACCCACACACTGGATAAGGAGTTTCACGTGAGCGAATTCGACAACGTCACCGCCCCGCCGCCGCCGCCGACCAGCGTCGGCCCGGTTCCCAGCGACCAGCGCACCATGGCGCTGGCCGCGCACCTGCTGGGCATCTTCACCTGGTTCATCGGCCCGCTCATCATCTGGCTGATCAGCAAGGACGACAGCAGCAAGGGCTTCGTCACCGACCAGGCCAAGGAAGCGCTGAACTTCCAGATCACCATCACCCTGGCGATGATCATCTGCTTCATCCTGATGATCGTGATCATCGGCGGCCTGCTGGCGCCGCTGGTCGGAATCCTCAACATCGTGTTCTGCATCATCGCCGCGGTGAAGGCGAACAACGGCGAGGCCTACCGTTACCCGTTCACCCTGCGCCTGATCAAATAATTCCTGTCCTGCAGGAATGCGAAAAACGCCCGGCAATGCCGGGCGTTTTTTTTGCTACCTACCGTCAGTGATTGCGCTCGACTGCCAAACGTCCCAATGCACGCAATGCATCGGCGCGCTCGTCGTACCCGGCAAGGCTTGCCTGCATCCGCTCGCTGAGTACGGCCAACTCGGCCTTCGCGCCGTCCATGCCCAACAATGCCGGGAACGTGGACTTGGCCTGCGCCTGGTCCTTGCCTGCCGTCTTTCCCAGCTGCTCGGAACTGGCTTCCACGTCCAGGATGTCATCGCGCACCTGGAAGGCCAGGCCCAGCGCGTTGGCGAAGTCGTCCAGCTGGGCCAGGTCGGCCTGCGCGGCGTCGCCGCACAACGCGCCCATGCGTACCGCCGCGCGGATCAGTGCGCCGGTCTTCAGGGCGTGCATGTGCTGCAGGTCGGCCAGCGGCTGCGCGTGGCCGGTGGCATCGATATCGAGGGCCTGGCCACCGCACATGCCGGCCGCGCCCGAGGCGTGGGTGAGCGCCTGCAGGCAGTGCACGCGCAGCAGCGGCGGCAACGCGGCGTCGGCGAGCAGGCCGAACGCGCGCGTCTGCAACGCGTCGCCGGCCAGGATCGCGGTCGCTTCATCGAAGGCGATGTGGGTGGTGGGGCGGCCGCGGCGCAGGGCATCGTCGTCCATCGCCGGCAGGTCGTCATGCACCAGTGAATACGCGTGGATAAGCTCGACCGCCATCGCCGGCGCGTCCAGCGCATCTTCGTCGGCGCCGAATATCTGCCCGCTGGCGTAGACCATCAGCGGGCGCATGCGCTTGCCGCCGCCCAGTACCGCATAGCGCATCGCCTGGTGCAGGCGCTGCGGTGCGTGGTGCGGCGGGGGCAGGCTGGCGTCGAGCTGGCTTTCGATGCGATCGCGCCAACGCGCGAACGTGGATTCAACCGTCATGGCTGGGCGGGTCGAACGGCTCGGCGGTGTCCGGGCGGGCGGGGTCGCTGAGCAGGCGCACGCGCAGCTCGGCCTGTTCCAGCGCCTGCTGGCACTGGCGGTACAGCCCGACCCCGCGCTCGTAGGCGCTGAGCGACTGTTCCAGGCTCATCTCGCCGGTTTCCATTTTCTCCACCAGTTGCTCCAGTTCTTCCAGCGAATGCTCGAAGTGGGCGACCGGGGAGGCGTCAGTGGGGGATTTCTTGGCCATGCGACAAGTGTGATGCGCTCGCCGCGGGGGGTCAATTCAGGCCGCGCCCGGGATCCAGCGCAGCTGCGCGCTGTGTTCATCCAGCCATTGCTGCAGCGGCGCGGCGATCACCCGGTCACCTGCAGCCTGCAGGGTGTCGCCCGCATACAGCAGCGGCAGCTGGCGGCGCTGCCAGGGCGGCAACCCACGCTGCTGCAGCAGGTCCTTGAGCGCATGGGTATGGCTGCGGCCCGGCAGCTGGATGCGCTCCCCGCCACGGCGTGCGCTGACCTGCACCGGGGTGGCCAGTCGGCGGCAGCCCAGCAGGGCCAGTTCACCCCCATCGGGCAGCGCCAACGGGCTGGACCCGTCCCAGTGCACGCTCCAGTCCAGCGGCAGGGCCAGCGCCATCGGCAGCAGGTACAGGTGGCCGCGCCACCGGCGGATGCGCACGCCCTGCCAGCTGAACTGCGCATCGGCGTCCTGGGTGGCGGGCAGCAGTTCGCGTTCGATCGCCTGCACTCCGGCCGCCGGCAGCGGGGGTTGTCCGGCACTGCGGACCCAGTGCCGCAGCAGCCGTGCGCGGCGTTCGCGCGGTTGCCGTTGCAGGCGCGCGCAGTCCAGCACGCCGGGCGAGAC
>NZ_CAUQPH010000171.1:0-6750 GCF_963519925.1 uncultured Stenotrophomonas sp.
CGCGCGGCCTCGCCGGTGCTGTCGGCGGCCTGCGCGGCGTCGGCGCGCGCCTGCTCGGCTTCCGGGCCCTTGCACGCAACCAGCGCGAGCAGCAGCGAAGCGGCCATCAGCGGCGTGGTGATCGAACGAATCTTCATGGCGCTCTCCATCAGGGTCTCAGGGAGGGCCGATGCTATTCATCGGGCCGTGTCGGCCCGGTGAACGGGGAATGCGTCAATCCAGGGGCAAAGAAAAAGCCGCTGGCGAACCAGCGGCTTCTTCAGACTTGCTTGAAGAAAGAAGTTATTACTTCTTGGCTTCTTCAGCAGCGTCCTTGGCCTGCTCGGCGGTGGCTTCACCGGCCTTGGCAGCGTCGGCAGCAGCGTCGGCAGCGGCGTCGGTGGCAGCAGCGCCAGCCTGGGCAGCGGCATCGGCCGAAGCGTCAGCAGCGGTAGTGGCGGTGTCGGCGGCAGCCTGGGCAGCGTCAGCGGTCTGGGCGCCAGCAGCAGCGGCCTGGTCGGCAGCGACCTGGGCGTCGGCAGCGGCTTCGTTGGCCGAAGCGGCGGCGTCAGCAGCCTGTTCCTGCTTCGAGCAGGCGGTCAGAGCCAGGCCCAGGGCCATTGCGATCAGCAGCTTGTTGATGCTCATTAGTGTGAATCCTCGTCGTTAGATTAGGCAACGCGCTATTGCGCGCCCGGCCACATGATGACAAGCCACGTTGGGCTGTCAAGCGATCCCGCATTCATTTTTGCGAAACGGGTGTTAATTCCAATCAAATCAATTCGATGGCGATGGCCGTGGCTTCGCCGCCGCCGATGCACAGTGTAGCAATTCCGCGCTTCGCATCACGCTTGCGCAGGGCGTTGACCAGCGTGACGACCAGCCGCGCACCGGACGCGCCGATCGGATGGCCCAGTGCGCAGGCGCCGCCGTGCACGTTGACCTTCTCGTGGGCAATGCCCAGCTCACGGATCGGGGCCATCGCGACCACCGCGAACGCCTCGTTGATCTCGAACAGGTCGACCTCGTCCAGGTGCCAGCCGGCCTTCTCAAGCACCTTGTGGATCGCGCCGATCGGCGCTGTGGTGAACCATTCCGGCTCCTGCGAGTGGGTGGCATGCGCCACGATCCGCGCCAACGGCTGCAGGCCGCGCGCCGCAGCATCGTCTTCCGCCAGCAGGACCACGGCGGCCGCACCGTCGGAGATGCTCGACGAGCTGGCGGCAGTGACCGTGCCGTCCTTCTTGAACGCCGGGCGCAGGGTCGGGATCTTGGCGATGTCGGAACGGCCGGGCTGTTCGTCCTGGCGATATTCGACCTCGCCCTTGCGCCCCGCCACCTTCACCGCGACGATTTCGTCGTCGAACGCACCGTCGGCCTGGGCGGCCTGCGCACGGCGCACCGACTCGATGGCATAGGCATCCTGTTCCTCACGGGTCACCTGGTACTTGTCCACCGCGCATTCGGCAAACTCGCCCATGGCCTTGCCGTCGTAGGCATTGACCAGCCCGTCGTGGGCCATGTGGTCGACCGCCTGGAAATTGCCGAAGCGGTTGCCGGTACGCGAATTGGGCAGCAGGTGCGGCGCATTGGACATCGATTCCATGCCGCCTGCGACCACGATGCTGGCCGAGCCGGCCTTGATCAGGTCATGCCCCAGCATGATCGCCTTCATGCCCGAGCCGCACACCTTGTTGAGCGTGGTGGCACCGGTCGAATAGGGAATGCCGGCGGCGACCGCGGCCTGGCGGGCCGGGGCCTGGCCCAGGTTGGCCGGCAGCACGCAGCCCATGATCACTTCGGAGACGTCCGCCGCCGGCACGCCGGACTGTTCCAGGGCGGCGGCGATCGCGGCGGCGCCCAGGGTCGGGGTGGGCACGCCGTTGAACTGGCCGAGGAAGGAACCAATGGCGGTCCGCTTGGCGGCGGCGATGACAATGTTGGACATGGCAATCTCGTTTGTTGCGTGAGCGGATTTGGGAACCGTGCCGCAGGTTGCTGCCGCGATTCCCGTCAGACTGCGGGGGAACACCCAGTATAGAGGGTCGGGCTCCAGCACCGGGTCGCCGGCGGCGGGCCGCCTTTCCGGAGGGGGTCGGAATTCGCCGATGGAAAGGTGTCCGGTTTCACGTCAGACTTCGTCAGCAGCCCGGTACATCGGGTCGACCTTCACCACGGGTGTCCTCGGGGCAGGCAGGACACCAGGCGTGGTTTCACACTCAGCTTGGGGAACAGGGATGAAGCAGATCGTAGTGGGCAGGACCGGCCTGGCGGCCGCGTTGGCGTTGGCGTTGAGCGCATGTGGCGGCGGCGGTGGTGGCGGCAACGTGCGCGTGGATGGGCCCGGCGGCGGTGCACCGGTGGTGACGCCTCCGGTGACGCCGCCCGTGACGCCGCCCGTGACCCCGCCGGTCACTCCGCCGCCCACGACGCCCAACGGTCCGCAGCAGCCCACGGCCGATGCGCATCTGTCCGTCATCAATACCGGTGATCGACAGGGACTGACCGGCGCCGGCGTGGTCATCGGGATCGTGGATTCGGGCGTCAACCGGTCCCATCCCACCCTGTCCGGGCGCGTGGTTCAGCGCTATACCTATGTCAACCCGGCCACCAACAACCTGAACATCGACGACGTCGTCGGCCATGGCACCACCGTGGCCTCGCTGGCCGCTGGCAGTGCGTCGGGCAGCTACCCCGGTGGCGTCGCACCCGGCGCGCAGATCGTCTCGGCACGGATCATCGCCGACAAGGCACCGGTGGATGACGGCAGCGGCGACGGCAACGCGGTGGAAGGCTCGCTGGGCCTGGCACCGGTGCATGCCGACCTGATCGCCAGCCGGGTCAAGATCATGAACAACTCGTGGGGCGGGCTGTACTGGAACGACGCCAGCACCACCGCCGCGATCGCGGCCGAGTACGCGCCGTTCGTGTTCGACCATGGCGGCCTGGTGGTATTCGCCACCGGCAACGAAGGCAAGGCCAATCCGTCGGACATGGCGGCCCTGCCGAGCCAGCCCGCACCGGCCGGCAGCACGCTGGCGCAGGAGCTGGAGGAGGGTTGGCTGGCGGTGACCGCGGTCAACTCCAGCAAGCCCACCGAACTGGCGTCCTACGCCAATGCGTGTGGCATCGCGGCGGACTACTGCCTGGCCGCGCCGGGCGAAGCGGTGTTCATCGATCCCGACAACAAGGGCGCGCCCAACCCTGCCATCTACTGGGGTGCGGGCACGTCCTACGCGGCGCCGCTGGTGTCCGGCGCGGCTGCGCTGGTATGGCAGAAGTATCCGTATTTCAGCAACGTCGACGTGCAGCGCACGCTGCTGGGCACCGCCACCGATCTCGGCGCGCCGGGCGTGGATCCTGTGTTCGGCCACGGCCTGCTGAACGTCGCCAAGGCGCTCAACGGCCCCGCCAGCACCGAGTTCGGCAATCTGCGCGCCAACGTGCCGTTGAGCGCCGGCACCAGCGTGTGGAGCAACGACATCAGCGGCCCGAACGGCCTGTACAAGGACGGCGACGGCATCCTGGCGCTGACCGGAAAGAACACGTTCACCGGCGACCTCAGCGTGGTGCGCGGAACCCTGTCGCTGCGCGACGGTGCCACCCTTGCCTCATCGGTCCGTATCTCGGCCTACGACATCAGTTATCCGACGCCCACCCTGCAGCTCGGCGCGGGCACCACCCGGATCACCGGCAACGTGGAAAACCAGGGCCGCGTGGCATTGGTAACCGCGAACACCACGGCGGTCATCGACGGCAACTACGTGCAGCGTTCCGATGGTGAGCTCCTGACCGCGCTCGGTGCGTCCGCGCTGCAGGTCACCGGCACCGCCACGCTGCAGGGCGGCACCGTGGCCGTCGAGCAGGCGGTGGCCGGCTATGTGCCGAGCGACAACCAGGTGCAGCCGCTCATCCAGGCGGCGCAGGGGCTGACCGGCCAGTTCGCGACCCTGCGCCGCGGGGGCACGGTGTCCCTGCTGGACGCGTCGTTCGTGTACAACGCCACGACGGCGTCGCTCAACATCCGCCGCGCCAATGTCAGCGCCGTGGCGGCCAGTGCCGCGCTCGGCCGCATCGCGACGGCGTCGGCGACCCGGGTGGAGCAGGCCTTCGTCGAGCTCGACCAGGGCCGCGGCGACGGTCCGGGCTTTGCCGGTGCCGCAGGCGACCTGCAACGCGTGGAAGGTGCGTCCGCGCTGCAGGCCAGCCTGGAAAGCCTGTCGGGCAAGGCGCATGGCCTGGCCACGGCGATGACCTTCGATACCTTGGACATGAACCGCCGTGCCTTGTCGGCGCGGTTCGACGACGTGGCGACCGCACCGCGCCTGCGCGGTGCGTGGCAGAGCGCGCTGGGTGAAGCGGGCCAGGGCAGCTTCTCGGCCAGTGGCTTCCAGAGCCAGGGCTGGGTGATGGGCCAGGACATGGCGCTGGGCAGCCAGGGCGTCATGGGCTTCGCCTTCGGTGAAACGCGCACCAGCAGCGGCGCTGACTGGTCGGGCGACCGCGGCCGCGATCGGCAGTCGCAGGCGCAGCTGTATGCGGGCTGGAACCAGGGCGGTGCCTATGCGCTGACCCAGTTCGGGGCCGGGCAGTTCACCCGGGAACTGGACCGTCAGCTGTTGCTGGGCGCCGGCCAGTACGGCGTGAACGCGCGCTACGGCGGTACCTTCAGCACTGCCAGCGTGGAGTCCGGTTACCGCTTCGGCGGCGCGGCGGCGTCGCTCACCCCGTACCTGGGGGCGGACTACGCGCGCGTGGACAATAATCGCTTCAGCGAAAGCGGTGGCTTCGGCTTCGGTCTACGCGCCGAGCGCAACACCGCCAGCCGCAGCCAGGCGCTGGCCGGTGTGCGTGCGGAGACCCAGCGGCGCAACTGGTCGCTGCGCGGCTACGCCGAATGGCAGCAGATCCTCGCCAGCGACGGTGCCGCCTTTGACGCCAGTTTCGTCGGCGTGGACGCATGGGCTCCGCTGGCCGGCCTGCAGCCGGCACGCTCGGGCGGGCTGTTCGGGGTCTCGGTGGCGGCGATGCTGGGCCGCGCGTCGCAGCTGTCTTTCGGCTACGACCAGCGGTTCGGCCCGCGCGGCGACCTGAGCCAGGTGGCGCTGCGGTACAGCGCGGCGTTCTGATCTAGGGGTGCCGGGCAGAGCCCGGCATTACCTGGGCGTGGAGCCGGGATCTGCCCGGCTGCCGTGCCTCACCCGCCGCGCAGCGTCCCCAGCCGCGGCGTGGCCCGGCCCAGCGGCATCTTCAATTTGCCGATGGAATGAATCCGCTTCTCGGCGATGCGGTCGGCGGCGCGCTGCGGCGCGATGCCCTCCTGTTCGGCCAACGCGAAGATGCGGCCAAGGTTGTGGTAAATGCTGCGGATCAACCGCATCGCGCGCTCGCGGTTGTAACCGTCGATTTCCAGCGACACGTTCATTACCCCGCCGGCGTTGACCGCATAGTCGGGCGCATACAGGATGCCGCGCGCGTGCAGTTCGTCGCCGACCTCCAGGCTGGACAACTGGTTGTTGGCGGTGCCGCACACGATCCTGCACTTCAACCGCGGCAGGGTCTGCGGATTGATCGCGCCTTCCAGCGCGCACGGCGCGAACACGTCGGCGTTGACGTCATAGATGTCGTCCGGCTTCACCGCTTCGGCACCGTATTCGGTGACCGCGCGTTCCACCAGCGCCGGGTCCAGGTCGGTGACGAACAGCATGGCGCCGCGGTCGCGCAGCAGCTTCACCAGTTCCATGCCGATATGGCCCAGGCCCTGCACCGCGATGCTGACCTTGCCCACCTCTTCGTGTCCCAGCTTGTGCTGCATGGCCGCCATCAGCGCCTGCAACGCACCATACGCGGTGAACGGCGCCGGGTCGCCCGAGCCGCCATGCACCTGGTGCACGCCGGTGACGTACTCGCTTTCCAGGTAGATGTTTTCCATGTCGTTGACGTCGGTGCCGACGTCCTCGGCGGTGATGTAGCGCCCGCCCAGCGAGTCCACGTAACGGCCGAACGCGCGGAACAGCACCTCGGTCTTGTCCCGGCGCGGGTCGCCGATGATCACCGCCTTGCCGCCGCCCACGTTCAACCCGGCCAGGGCGTTCTTGTAGGTCATGGTGCGGCTCAACCGCAGCGCGTCGGCCAACGCCTCGTCGGTACTGGCATACGGGCGCATGCGCACCCCGCCCAGGGCCGGACCCAGGGTGGTGTTGTGGATGGCGATGATCGCCCTCAGACCGGCATCGCGGCTGTGGCAGAACACCACCTGTTCGTGGCCGGACGTTTCGAGGGTTTCAAATAACATGGTGACTCCGATGCTGCGAATGTCGGCAAACGCCGGCAAACGTGCCAGGAAAAGGTGAGGTGCAAAAACAAAAAAAGCGACGTCGTGGTTCGGCATGACGGTCGCGCGGCGCCATTCTAGTGCATTCCGCCGGACGGCGTTGTCTGCGCGTGGTGACCAGCGAGGAACCGTCCTAAAGTTGGCGCCGTCCCGGCCGATGCCGTGGCAACGGTGCGCGGTACCGGTAAGCCAGGACGACATGACGTGGGAGCAGGGGCGACAATTCGGGTGCAGTGCTGCGGCATGACCGGACCGGGACGATGACCGCGATCCTGGTGGGGGCGGCGGGCCTGCTGGTGGCGGCGGGCGTGGGCTGGGGCCTGTACCGGCGACCGGCAGCGAGGCCCGTGGCGCGGAGCCGGATCGAGCCGGGCGCCCGCCCGTCTGCACCGGCCACGCTGCCTGCCGACGGCGATCCCGGTGGGATCCTGCAGGCC
>NZ_CAUQPH010000172.1:0-6711 GCF_963519925.1 uncultured Stenotrophomonas sp.
GACGTGGACAGCGCGCTGCACCGCGGCCCCGGCCCGCGCACGCGCGCGCAGGGCGATCCCGGCCAATGGGAAGCCCTGCTCTCGGCCTGGGCCCGGCAACGCCTGGCCGAAGGCGCCGAGGGCCTGCATGCCCAGGTGCGTGAACGGGTGGACCAGGCGCTGCTGGAAGCGGCGTTGCAGATCACCCACGGCCGACGTGCCGAAGCCGCCGCACGGCTGGGCATGGGCCGCAATACCCTGACCCGCAAGCTCGGCGCCGGGCGCCGACGCGGCGGATGAACCCCGCGTTCACCGCCTTTCATGGTGTGTGGACGACCCCAACGCTAGTTTGCAGATCCAAGGAGTACCCATGCGCCGTTCCCACATCGCCCTGCTCACGCCGACCCTGCTGGTGCTTGCCGCCTGTGGCAGCGCCCCACAGAAGGCGCCTGCGCCGGCACCCAGCGTGCCGGTGGTGAGCACTGCCAAACAAGCTGAAGCGAATCTGGCGCCGGCGTCGGCCAGCATCGTCAGCGGGCGCCTGGTGATGGTGCCGGACGCGAGCGGCGTGCACATCACCGGCACCATCGGTGGACTGCGGCCGCTCAAGGCGGCGGCGTTCCATGTGCATGAACGCGGCGACTGCAGTGCCGTTGACGCCAGCAGCGCGGGGGCGCATTTCAACCCGTTCAACCAGCCGCATGGCCGCAACAGCGCTGGGGCACATCACATTGGCGACATGGACAACCTGCGCGCCGACGCGCAGGGCCGGGTCAGCGTCGATGTGCGCCTGCCAGCGGTTACCCTCGGCGGCGGTGCAGCCACCGACATCGTCGGCCGCGCGCTGGTGGTTCATGCCAACGCCGACGATTACCGCAGCCAGCCGGCAGGTAACGCCGGCGCCCGAATCGCCTGCGGCGTCATCCGGGTCACGCGCTGAACGCGCTGCCCAGCGACGTCGCTTTTTCCCTCGTTACCCGCAAGGAGATCCACATGCGCCTGATCCATACGTCACTGTTCGCTGCCATTGCCGCCATCGGCCTGACCGCCTGCAACAAGCCGGCCGATGCGCCCGCCGCCGACCCCGCCACCGCCACCCCGCCGATCGCCGAAACCGCGCGCACCACCGAAGCGCCGCCGGCGATGACCAGCGAAGCGCACGCCAACCACACTGCCGTCGCTGAGCTGGCCCCGACCCAGGGCAATGACGTCAAGGGCAACGTGACCTTCAGCGTCGTCGACGGCAAGGTCCACGTGAAGGGCCAGGTCAGCGGCCTGAAGCCGAACAGCGAACACGGCTTCCACATCCATGAGAAGGGCGACTGCAGCGCGCCGAACGGCGACAGCGCTGGCGGCCACTTCAACCCGAGCAAGGAAGACCACGGCAGCGTGGCCACCACCCCGCACCACGGTGGCGACATCCCCAACATCAAGGCCGACGCCCAAGGCAACGCGGTGGTGGATGCAGCCGTGTCGACCAACGTCAACATCGGCGAAGGCAACGACAGCGACATCATCGGTCGTGGCCTGATCGTGCATGCCGACCCGGACGACTACAAGACCCAGCCGACCGGCAACGCCGGTGCGCGCCTGGCGTGTGCGGTGATCAAGGCTGCCCCGTAAGTTCCGTGGGACACGCATGGCGTGTCCCTACGCGGAAAAGACAACGCCGGCGATTGCCGGCGTTGTTGTGTCAGCGTCAGCCACGCAGGGCGTGGCGCCACGTTGGATTTTCCGGCAGTCGTCGTAGAGTCACGCCCTGCGTGGCTGCACGCTACACCGTCACCGCGCCAGCAGGTCCCTCGGTTCCTGCCCGGCTTCGCAATGCACGAACAGCACCGGCAGGCCGTGCGCTTCGAGCACCGCCGCCATCTGCCGCTGGCGCATCAGGTACTGCTCGTAGATGCCCTGCAGGCGGTCGCAGTCGCCGGTGCCGTGGTTGTAGAAATTGCACCAGCCGGCCGGATCGAACAGCGCCATACGCACTTCGCCATCAGCGTATCGAAGCAGCGGCTCCGGGGCCGCGTCCAGCCACTGTTCCACCTGCGGTGCCATCAATGCCGTTTCAATCAGCGGCCACAGCGCGGCCAGGCCCTGGTTGTCGTACTGCATCGACATCATCGCGGCGAGGTCATTCACCGTGAAATAGCGCGCGTGCTCGATCTGCGCGCCGAATGCGTTCTGCGCCAGCAGGGCGGTGTCGGCCTGGGCCATGCCCTGGGCCAGCAGTACCTCTTCCAGTGCTTCGGCCACCGCCGCGGTCTGGGCCACGTCGCTGCCGGTCAGCAGGAACGGCACCACCCGCAGGCCGCCGCCGGTGAGGCTGGCATCGGCCTGGAACGGCAGCGGCACATCGCCGTCGGCGCCGGCGCCGAACGCCAACAGGCGCGGCCCCTCGTTGCGGCCGGGCGCGCGCATCTGCAGTTCTTCCAGGCGGCGGTGGATCGGCCAGCCGGGGCGCAGCACCTCGGCCGGGTCGAAATGGGCGCCGGCGAAGACGAAGTCCAGCCCGCTCACGCCGGGGACCAGCTTGGCCAGGTCGCGGCCTACGCGGTCGGCCAGTTCACCGGCCTGCGCGGAGGTCAGGGCGGCATTTCGGGGGGCGTCTCCTCCGGCCAGTTCCAATGCCAGTACGCCAAGGGCATTCATGCCGGGGTCGGGTTTGCTCATGGGTTCACGGTTGGCCCATCACAGGGCGGCAGCTACACTTGCTGCCATTATGCCTGCTCCTTCGTGCAGGCCATGTTGCAGACACCCCTCCCATGCCAGGTATCTCCATGCCCAACGCTCGTCCCGTCGCCATCCTCGGTGGCGTTCGTATCCCGTTCTGCCGCCAGAACACCGCCTATTCGGATGTTGGCAACCTGGGCATGTCGGTGCGCACACTGGGTGCCTTGGTCGAGCGCTTCGGCCTGCACGGCCAGCAGCTGGGCGAAGTGGCGATGGGCGCGGTGATCAAGCATTCCAGCGACTGGAACCTGGGCCGCGAAGCCACGCTGTCGTCGGGCCTGTCCCCGCTCACCCCCGGCATCACCATGCAGCGCGCCTGCGGCACCTCGCTGGACACCATCATCGCGGTGGCGAACAAGATCGCGCTGGGCCAGATCGAATCCGGCATCGGTGGCGGTTCGGACACCACCTCCGACGTGCCGATCGTGTACGGCAAGAAGCTGCGCGCGCGCCTGCTGGCGGCCAACCGTGCCAAGACCACCGGTGACAAGATCCGGGCGATGGTGAGCGGCTTCAAGCTGGCCGAACTGAAGCCGGAATTCCCGGGCGTGGCCGAACCGCGCACCGGCAAGAGCATGGGCGACCATTGCGAAGACATGGCCAAGGAATGGAACATCTCGCGCGATTCGCAGGACGAATGGGCGGTGTCGTCGCACAAGAAGCTGGCCGCCGCCTATGAGCGCGGTTTCTTCAACGACCTGATCGCCCCGTTCCGTGGCGTCGAGCGCGACAACATCCTGCGCGCCGATACCTCGCTGGAAAAGCTGGCCACGCTGAAGCCGGCGTTCGACAAGGTGTCCGGCCGTGGCACGCTCACCGCCGCCAACTCCACCCCGCTCACCGACGGCGCCTCGGCGGTGCTGCTGGCCAGCGAGGAATGGGCGCGCGCGCACGGCCACGAACCGCTGGCCTACCTGCGCGATTCGCAGGTGGCTGCGGTCGATTTCGTGCACGGCGAAGGCCTGCTGATGGCACCGACCATCGCGGTGCCGGAAATGCTCAAGCGCAACGGCTTGACCCTGCAGGATTTCGACATCTACGAAATCCATGAAGCCTTCGCCGCGCAGGTGCTGTGCACGCTGCGTGCGTGGGAAAGCGAAGACTACTGCCGCAACCGCCTGGGGCTGGACGCGCCGCTGGGCCGGATCGACCCGGCCAAGATCAACCCGCTGGGCTCGTCGCTGGCCACCGGCCATCCGTTCGCGGCTACCGGCGCGCGCGTGATCGCGACCGCCGCCAAGCAGCTGGCCGAACGCGGCGGTGGCCGCGCGCTGGTCTCGATCTGCACCGCCGGCGGCATGGGCGTAGTAGCGATCGTAGAACGCTGAACCCCGTAGAGCGGGGCTCTGCCCCGCTGCATGAAAAAGGCCGCCCAAGCGAGGGCGGCCTTTTTTGTTTTTGTCGGAACCGGCAGCGGGGCAGAGCCCCGCGCTACGGCACGGTAACCCCGGGGTTCCCGAATGCTAGCGGTCTAACCGGGGAAATCGCGGCAAGCGCACCACCAACCGGTCGGTCAGCAACGACTGCTCTTCCACCGTCGCACGCTCCGGCACCACCGCATGTAGAGCGGGGCTCTGCCCCGCCGCTTCGCGCACCAGCACCACGCTGCTTTCCCCGCGCGACTGCCGCAGCGCATTGCCGTAGCACTGCGCGGCCAGCGCCGGCTCGCCACGGGCGGCGAATACCTCACCCAGCGCTTCCCACGCTTCCGGACCGGCACCGGCGGCGATGGCGCGATGCAGGTAATCCTCGGCCTGCACATGCTCGCCCTGGCGCGCCGCAATCCGGCCCAGCGCCAGCAGCACGGCCGGACTGGACGGCTGCTGCACCAGCCAGCGCTGCAGGTTGGCCTGGCGGGTGGCCAGCTTTTCCACCGGCATCTGCCCGTACAGGGTCACCAGCGATTCGTCCCAGCGCGTGTCCAGCGCCTGCTCCAGGTTGAGCAGGGCCGGCTCGTCCCAATCCAGCGCGACCGCACGGAGTGCGTAGGCCGAGGCCACGTCCGGGTCGCTGCGCAGCGCCTTCGGCGTGGCTTCCCACTGCGCGGCCAGCGCATTCACGTCGGCCGCTTCCAGCAGCGACTGCGCCGCCAACCGCACTTCCAGCTCGGCCACGGCGTCGTCGGGCAGCACCTTCTGCTTGCGCAGCGCGCCCAGCTGGCCGTAAGCCTCGTGCGCGCGTTCGGCACGTGCCAGTGCTTCGGTACGCAGCCACAGGCCGCGCGGCGGCAGCGGCTGGATGCCAGGAACATCAAGTGCGTTGATCGCATCCACCGGGCGCTCCTGGCGCAGCAGGCGTTCGGCCTGCAGCAACGCGTAGGCGGTGGCGTCGGCCGTGGACAGGCGCTGCAGGTACTGGTCCACCGCTGCCTGGTCGCCGCGAGCTTCGGCGCTGCGCACGGCGGTGACGTATGCCACCGCGCTCACTTCATCGTCTTCGGCGGCGGTCCCCAGCAGCTTTTCAGCGCGCTGCCAGTGGCCATACTCGTGCGCCTGCAGGCCTTCGATCAGGCGCGCGCGGCCCTGCTTGCGGCGGTAGCGGCCCCATGCGCGGAACGGCGAGGCCACCAGGCTCCAGAGCAGCCACAGCAGCAGCAGCGCCACCAGCGCCATCAGCGCCACCTGCGGCAGGGTGGAACGGTAGTCGTTGCCACCGGCGCGATAGATCACCTCGCCGTACTGGCGCATCGATTCGCCACCCAGCCAGTGGGCGGCCACCACGCCCAGCACCACGGCCAGCAACAACACCACCACGGAATGAATCGGCTTCATGTATCAACTCCCATCGCGCATGGCGCGCAGCTGCTGCAGGGTGCTGCCCAGTTCGGGCAGCGGCGGACGTAGCACTCGAGCGCGCAACTGTTGCAGTTCAGCACGTCGTTCGCGCAGGCCGGGTGAATCCGGCCACAGGCGCGGCATCCACAGCGCCACACGGTCCAGCGACTGTTCAAATTCCGACTGATTGCCGCGTTCCACTGCCGCGCGGGCCAGGGTCAGCTCCAGCTGCAGCGCGTCCCACGCGGCGGAGCGCTCGGCGGCGGTGAGCGGGCCCTGCGCGGCGGTGGGGGTGATGGTCACGAACGGCGCCAGCAGCTGTTGCCACCATGGCGGCGCCGCGCTGCCGGCGGCGGGCACGATCTGCTCGGGCAGCGCGCCCAGCGCGCCGGCAAACCGGGCAAGGCGTTGCTGGGTCTCCGCACGCGGGCCCGGACCCAGTGCATCCACCGCATTGCGTTCCTGCATCAGGGCCTGGCGCAGGTTGAGGTATTCGCCGCCCGGCAGCTCCTCCAGCGCAGCGGCCGCCAGCGCGTACAGGCGGCGCGCGCCGTCCACGTCGTCGGCAAAGGCCAGCCGCTGCCCGGCCTGGCTGAGCAGCAGCTCGGCTTCTTCCAGCTGCAGTGCCTGGGCGTTGTGACGGGTGCTGTCGGCCAGCCGTGCCAGGTTTTCTTCCAGCAGCGCGTTGCGCTGGCTCAGGCCCAGCATTTCGTCGCGCAGCACCCGGTTGGTGGCCGCCGCATCCTGCACCCGCTGCGAGGTCGAGCGCTGGTCGCGGCGCAGCGCTTCCACGCTTCCGGCCAGGCCCTGCACCAGCACGTTGGCGTCGGCCTCGCGCTGGGCGGCGCGTGCCTGCTGTGCCTGCCACTTGGTCCAGCCCCAACCGGCACCGCCCACGACGACCGCCACCACGGCAAGCGGCAGGATCCAGCGCAGCGGTCGGTGGGGTGGGGGCGGATCGATCTCGTTCATGCAGTCATCCTTCGTCGCCCGCGCCGGTGCATTCACGAGCTGGCGGTCGCTCAGGTGCACAGCATCGCCGCCGCCCGGGCGCCCCGCAAGGCCGCGAACGTCCCCTGTTCAGGAACCTGCGGAGGTGGTGATCGCGGCGTGTGCGGCCTGCGCCAGCTGCGCTGGCAGCGGGCCCTCGGCCAAGCTGACCTGCGCGAAGCCGGCAGCATGGGCCAGCGCCAGCAGGCGCGGGCTGGCGGCCACCACGTGCTGGTCC
>NZ_CAUQPH010000173.1:0-6465 GCF_963519925.1 uncultured Stenotrophomonas sp.
AAGGAGGAGGCCGTCGCCGCCAGGCGTCGGCCGGGGGACATTTGCACAGGGGCCTACCGGCCGCGGCGGGGCTCTGAACGCTCGCGACGGCCCTGATCGAAGTTCGTGAGCCAAGCAAAAAAAACGGGCCCGAAGGCCCGTTTTTTTTTTCAAGGAGTGACGACCAACGGTATGCCCGCCCAGTGGCGGGCCCCCTTCGGGCCGTCGGCAAGCGACGTTGACAACGGCTTTGCCGTTGTCTGCGTCACCTACCCGATCATTCGGCCGAGGCGCCTTCGCCTTCCTCGACGGCCTTCATCGACAGGCGGATACGGCCCTGCTTGTCGACTTCCAGCACCTTGACCTTGACCACGTCGCCTTCCTTCAGCTTGTCGCCGACCTTCTCGACGCGCTCGCTGGAGATCTGCGAGACGTGGACCAGGCCGTCCTTGCCCGGCAGGATGGTCACGAACGCACCGAAGTCCATGATCTTGGCGACCTTGCCTTCGTAGATGCGGCCCGGCTCGACGTCCGAGGTGATCTGCTCGATGCGGGCCTTGGCGGCCTGCGCGGCAATGGCGTTGACCGAGGCGATGACGATGGTGCCGTCATCCTGGATGTCGATCTGGGTGCCGGTTTCCTTGGTGATGGCCTGGATGGTGGAACCACCCTTGCCGATCACTTCGCGGATCTTGTCCGGGTGGATCTTGATGGTCAGCAGGCGCGGCGCATAGTCCGACAGCTCCTGGCGCGGAGCGGTCAGGCCGTGGGCCATTTCACCCAGGATGTGCAGACGGCCAGCCTTGGCCTGCTGCAGTGCCTGCTTCATGATCTCTTCGGTGATGCCTTCGATCTTGATGTCCATCTGCAGGGCGGAGATGCCCTCAGCGGTACCGGCCACCTTGAAGTCCATGTCGCCCAGGTGGTCTTCGTCACCCAGGATGTCGGACAGGACGACGAAGCGATCGCCTTCCTTGACCAGGCCCATGGCGATACCGGCCACCGGCGACTTCACCGGCACGCCGGCGTCCATCAGGGCCAGCGAGGAGCCGCAGACCGAGGCCATCGACGAGGAGCCGTTGGATTCGGTGATTTCCGAGACGACGCGGATGGTGTACGGGAAGGCTTCCAGCGACGGCATCACTGCCAGCACGCCGCGCTTGGCGAGGCGGCCGTGGCCGATTTCGCGACGCTTCGGGCCCATCATGCGGCCGGTCTCGCCCACCGAGTACGGGGGGAAGTTGTAATGGAACAGGAAGTTGTCCTTGTACTCGCCCGAGACGGCGTCGATCACCTGGCCGTCGCGTGCGGTGCCCAGGGTGATGGTGACGATGGCCTGGGTTTCACCACGGGTGAACAGCGAGGAACCGTGCACGCGCGGCAGGATGCCGGTCTGCACGGCGATCGGGCGGACGGTGTCCAGCGCGCGGCCGTCGATGCGGACCTTGGTGTCCAGCACCGAGTTGCGCATGGTGCTGTATTCCAGCTCGCCGAATTCCTTCGACAGCTCGGCCGGGTTCCAGCCGTCGGCGGCAACGCGGCCGGCCAGGGCTTCGGTCACGTCCTTCTTGATCGCCGAGATGGCGTCGCGGCGCTGCAGCTTGTCGCGCACCTGGAAGGCTTCGCCCAGACGCGGGCCGATGGCTTCCTGCAGGGCGCTGATCAGCGCGTCGTTCTTGGCCGGGGCGACCCAGGTCGACGGCTTGGTGCCGGCTTCCACGGTCAGCTCGTTGATGGCGTTGATGACCTTCTGCATTTCGCGGTGACCGAAGGTCACGGCGCCCAGCATCACGTCTTCGGACAGCAGCGCGGCTTCGGACTCGACCATCAACACGGCGTTGGAGGTACCGGCAACCACCAGCTCCAGCTCCGAATCCTTCAGTTCGGTCACGGTCGGGTTGAGGATGTACTCACCGTTCTTGTAACCGACCTTGGCGGCGGCGATCGGGCCCTTGAACGGGGTGCCGGCCAGCGACAGCGCGGCCGAGGCACCGATCAGGGCCGGGATGTCACCGTCGATGTCCGGGTTCAGCGACATCACGGTGGCGATGATCTGCACTTCGTTCTTGTAGTCTTCCGGGAACAGCGGACGGATCGGGCGATCGATCAGACGCGAGATCAGCGTCTCCTTCTCGGTCGCACGGCCTTCGCGCTTGAAGAAGCCACCCGGGATACGGCCACCGGCGTAGAACTTCTCCTGGTAATCACAGGTCAGCGGGAAGAAGTCCTGGCCCTCACGCGCGCTCTTGGCAGCCACGGCGGAGACCAGCAGCACGGTGTCGTCGAACTTGACGATGACGGCGCCACCGGCCTGACGGGCGATTTCGCCGGTTTCAAGCGTGACGGTGTGCTTGCCGTACTGGAAGGTTTTGGTGATTTTTGCCACGGGGGATTCCTTGGGGAGATGCTGTCTTCGAATGGACCGCAGGCGACCCTTGCCGCCGACGGGTGACCGGAAGTCCGGTCCAGGCGATGTAATGCGGTACTGCAAAAGCAAAACCGCGGCGCATTCCTGCGCCGCGGTCGGGAGTCCTGCTTAGCGACGCAGGCCGAGCTTTTCGATCAGGGCCTTGTAGCGCACGCCGTCCTTCTTCTTCAGGTAGTCCAGCAGGCTGCGGCGGCGGTTGACCATCTGCAGCAGGCCACGACGGCTGTGGTGATCTTTCTTGTGGGCCTTGAAGTGGCCGGTCAGCAGCTCGATGCGGGCGGTCAGCAGGGCGACCTGCACTTCCGGGGAGCCGGTATCGGCGGCGCTGCGCTTGTTGTCTTCAATGACCTTCTGGGTGTCGATCGACATTGCTTTCTTCTCAATAGATGCGTGGCCCGCAGAAACGTCCCATTGACGTACCGCGCGACTCGCCGTTAACGAAATGATGAACCCGCAGGTGCGGGGAAGCCTGAAAAGGCCGCGAAATTGTAACGGTCGCAGCCCCCCGGAACAAGCGCCGGGTACGCCAGGGTCAGAGGTTGAAGCGCCGCTGCGGGGACAGCCGGCCGTTCCCGTCGACCTCGCCCAGGCCCTGGATCAGGGCATCCGGCCCATGCACGGCCACCGTTCCCTCGCCCCAGGCAGGGTCGCGCAGGCGCTGGCCCAGGCAGAAGCGGCGTGCCTGTTCAGCATCCAGCTCGATGCGCGGATAGTGCGCCAGCCCGGCGGCCAGCGGCAGCAGCAGGGCCTCCATGGCCGGCTCGTCGCCCTGCCCGGCCAGGTCGCGCAGGGTGTCCAGGGTCACCATCGGGGCGTCCCGGAACGGGTCCACCCACAGGCGGCGCAGTCCGGCGATGTGGGCGCCACAGCCCAGGGATTCCCCCAGGTCGCGGGCCAGGCTGCGGATATAGGTGCCTGAACCGCAGGTCACCCGTAGCGACAGGCGGGTCGGCTGCTGGTCCAGCACCTCGATGGCATGGACCTCGACATCGCGCTCGGGGGCCTCGATGGTTTCGCCGCGGCGCGCCTTCAGGTACAGCGGCTCGCCGCCCTGCTTGAGCGCGGAATAGATTGGTGCGCGCTGTCGTATCCGGCCCGTCAAGGGCGCCAGGGCGGCGTCGAGCTGGTCGCGACTGATCGCCGGCACCGGGCGTTCCAGCAGCGTGCTGCCGTCGGAATCGTCGGTATCGGTGGTCAGGCCCAGCACCACCTCGGCGTCATAGGCCTTGGCCGAACCCAGCAGCAGGCCGGCGATCTTGGTGGCTTCGCCGAAGCACAGCGGCAGCAGGCCGGTGGCCAGCGGGTCCAGGCTGCCGGTGTGGCCGCCCTTCTCGGCCCGGAACAGGCGGCGGGCCACCTGCAGCGCGGCGTTGGAGCTCATGCCGGCGGGTTTGTCGAGCAGGAGGATGCCGTCCAGCCGACGGAAAGTGATTCGGGTCATTCGGATTCGCCGGAGGTTACCGCGCAGCCAGGCAGGGCCTGGCTCTACCGGTTCTTATTCGGGTTTGTTGTCGCTGTCGTCGCCGTCTTCGGCTTCGCGGCTCTTTTCAGCCGCCAGGGTGTCGGGCAGCTCGCGCAGGAGGTTGTCGATGCGCTCGCCACGGTCGACCGAGTCGTCGTAGTGGAAGTGCAGCTCCGGGACGTGGCGCAGCTTCATGGCCTTGGCCAGTTCCATGCGCAGGCCCCAGGCAATTTCCTTCAGCCCCTTCATCGCCTCTTCCGACCGTTCCGGCATCAGGGCGGTGACGAAGATCTTGGCGTGGGCCATGTCGCGGGTGATTTCCACGTCGGACACACTCACCGACGGCAGCCCGTGTTCACGCACGGCGTTGTGCACGAGCGTACCCAGTTCACGGCGGATCTGGGCGGAAACACGGTCGGTTCGATGGAAAGTTTTTGGCACGGGGAACTCTTCAATATTCGGATGGGCGGGTCACGACCAACGGTCGTGACCTACCGGGTGGGACCCGCACCAGGCGGTCGGGCCCCGGAAAGCTGGTAGGGCCCGACCGTTGGTCGGGCCGCTTCCACATTACAGGGTACGCGGCACTTCGATACGCTCGAAGCACTCGATCTGGTCGCCCGGCTTCACGTCGTTGTAAGCCTTCACGCCGATACCGCATTCGGTACCGTTGCGGACTTCGTCGACGTTCTCCTTGAAGCGACGCAGCGATTCCAGCTCGCCTTCGAACACCACCACGCTGTCGCGCAGGACGCGGATCGGCTTGCTGCGCTTGACCGTGCCTTCGATGACCATACAGCCGGCCACCGCACCGAACTTGGAGCTGCGGAACACGTCGCGGACCTGGGCGATACCGATGATCTCTTCGCGGATCTCAACGCCGAGCAGACCGGAGGCCACCTGCTTCACCTGGTCGATCACGTCATAGATGATCGAGAAGTAACGCAGGTCAACGCCGTTGGATTCAATGATGCGGCGCGCCGAAGCGTCCGCACGCACGTTGAAGCCGATCACCGTGGCCTTGGAGGCAACGGCCGAGTTGGCATCCGATTCGGTGATGCCGCCCACGCCGGAGTGGATCACGTTGATGCGGATGTCGTCGTTGGACAGACCCACCAGGGCCTGGCTCAGCGCCTGCACCGAACCCTGCACGTCGGCCTTGATCACCAGGTTCAGCACCTGCTGGCCATTGCCCTTGCCCAGGGTCGCCATGATGTCTTCCATGCGGCTGCCGGCAGACTGCACCATGCGCGATTCACGGCGCTTGGTTTCGCGCTGCTGCGCGACGTCCTTGGCCAGGCGCTCGTCCTCGACCACGACGAAGTCGTCGCCCGCGTCCGGCACGCCGGACAGACCCAGCACCTGCACCGGAATCGACGGACCGGCGTGGTCGGGCTGCTTGCCGGTTTCGTCGAACAGCGCGCGCACGCGGCCGTACTGGATGCCGCAGACCAGGTAGTCGCCCTTCTTCAGCTGACCCTGCTGGACCAGCACGGTGGCGATTGGGCCACGGCCCTTGTCCAGCGAGGATTCGATGACCACGCCGCTCGCGCGGCCTTCGGCCACGGCCTTCAGTTCCAGCAGTTCGGCCTGGATCGAAATGGCGTCCAGCAGGTTGTCGATGCCCATGCCAGCCTTGGCCGAGATCTCCACCATCTGGATGTCGCCACCGAAGTCTTCGGCCACGACCTGCTCGGTGAGCAGTTCGTTCTTGACCCGCATCGGGTCGGCACCGGACTTGTCCATCTTGTTGATCGCCACGATCAGCGGCACGCCGGCGGAACGGGCGTGCTGGATGGCTTCCTTGGTCTGCGGCATGACGCCGTCGTCGGCCGCCACCACCAGCACCACGATGTCGGTCAGCTTGGCACCGCGGGCACGCATCGAGGTGAACGCGGCGTGGCCCGGGGTATCCAGGAAGCTGATCACGCCCTTGGGCGTTTCAACGTGGTACGCACCGATGTGCTGGGTGATGCCGCCGGCTTCGCCGGTGGCGACCTTGGTGCGGCGGATGTAATCCAGCAGCGAGGTCTTGCCGTGGTCGACGTGGCCCATGATGGTCACCACCGGCGGACGCGCAACGGCTTCGCCCTGCTCGCCTTCGTTCAGCGCCAGCAGCGCGTCTTCGGCGTCGTTGGTGTTGGCACGGGTCACGTTGTGGCCGAGTTCTTCGGTCACCAGCGCGGCGGTGTCGTGATCGATGGTCTGGGTGATGGTGGCCATCACGCCCATCTTGAACAGCGCCTTGACCACGTCGCCGCCCTTCAGGGCCAGCTTCTGGGCCAGGTCGGCCACGGTGATGGTGTCGCCGATGGTGACGTCACGCACGATCGGGGCGACCGGACGCTCGAAACCATGGGCACCGCCGCCGCTGCGCGACTGGTTGCTGTCGCGACGACCGGGCTGCGCACGCCCACCCGGACGACCGCGCGTGTTGCTGTTGTTGCCACGACGGGCACGGTCGGCAGCCGACAGGTGCAGCTGGCCGGCGAAGCGGTTGCCACCGTCATCGTCGCGCTTGGCCGCACCGCGGTTGTTGTTCGAGTTGCGGTCGTCGCCACGCGCGGCCGGACGCGCCGGGGCCGGAGCGGACGGA
>NZ_CAUQPH010000174.1:0-6458 GCF_963519925.1 uncultured Stenotrophomonas sp.
CGCTGCATCCTGGCGCTGCTGCGGCACCGGCGACAGCCCCGCCTGCGGCTGCGGCACGATCCCGGCCTGGTTGTCGCGCGGGCGCTGCGCCTTGTCGTGGTCGCCGCCGCCCTGCTGGCTGGCCTGGGCCAGGAAGTCGGCCTGCTTGGGCGTCAGTGGCGTCTGGGTCTGGCTGAAGATCACATCCAGGGTGGGCACCAGTGCCGCGTTGTCGCTGACCGCAAAGCCCACCCCCAGGATCAGTAGCGCATGCACCAGCAGCGACAGCGCCAGGGTCGCGCCCAGGCGATGCGATTCGTGGGCCTGCAGCGGCACCCTCGGATCGACCACCGTGCTCATCGCGGCAGGCTGGCCTCGATCGCATCGAACAGGGTGCCGGCGATGTTCAGGCCGAACTGCGCATCCAGCTCGCGCACGCAGGTGGGGCTGGTGACATTGACCTCGGTCAGGTAGTCGCCGATCACGTCCAGGCCGACGAAGCGCATGCCCCGGCGCTTCATTTCCGGCCCCACCTGGGCGGCGATCCAACGGTCGCGCTCGCTCAACGGACGGCCTTCGCCGCGGCCGCCGGCGGCCAGGTTGCCGCGGAACTCGTCGCCCTGCGGGATGCGCGCCAGGCAGTAGTCCACCGGCTCGCCATCGACCAGCAGGATGCGCTTGTCGCCGGCGGTGATGTCCGGGATGAACTTCTGCGCCAGGGCCAGCTTGCGCTCGCCGTCGGTCAGCGTTTCCAGGATCACGTTGAGGTTGGGGTCGCCGGTGCCGCTGCGGAAGATCGAACGCCCGCCCATGCCGTCCAGCGGCTTGAGCACGGCCTGGCCGTGTTCGAGCACGAACGCCTTCAGGTCGGCGTGGCGACGGCTGACCAGGGTCGGCGGGCAGCACTGCGGGAACAGCAGGGCGGCCAGCTTCTCGTTGTAGTCGCGCAGGCCCTGCGGGTCGTTGACCACCAGCGCCCCGGCCTGCTGGGCCACGCCCAGCACCTGCGTGTCATAGATGAATTCGGCGTCGACCGGCGGATCCTTGCGCATCAGCACCACCTGGCCGGGGCCGAACGTGGTCTGGCTGAATTCGCCAAGCGTGAACCAGTCACTTTTGTCGTCGCGCACCTGCAGCGGCGCGGTGCGGGCCACCGCCACGCCGTCGCGCAGCGCCAGGCCGCCGGGGCTGACGTAGTGCAGGGCGTGGCCACGGCGCTGCGCTTCCAGCAGCATGGCGAACGTGGTGTCCTTGGCGATCTTGATATGGGCGATGGGGTCCATCACCACGATGACATTCAACGGCATGGTCGCAACCTGGCGGGCAGGCGCTGATGGTAGCGGCAATGCGTCCGCGCTGCCTGCCCCGGGCGGCGGAACGCAGCATCCGGCGTCTTCACGCTTTGCGCAGTTCCGGCCCCGGTGGCGGCCCGGGAGGTGTGTCTGGCGCGGCTTGGGAAGCACACCCTTGATGACGGCCGCGTGGTGGGATATAGATACGCTTTCGCAGCGGCGCCGGACCAAAGCAGAAGCGTCGCGCGCTCGGGGAAAAGGTAATGACTGAAAACATGACTGCGGGTGGGGAACTCGCAGGGCTCAGGGTCATGGTCATCGACGATTCGAAGACCATTCGACGTACCGCTGAAACACTGCTCAAGCGCGAAGGCTGCGAGGTGGTGACGGCGAACGATGGTTTCGAGGCGTTGGCCAAGATTGCCGACCAACAGCCGCAGATCATCTTCGTCGACATCATGATGCCCCGCCTGGACGGCTATCAGACCTGCGCGCTGATCAAGAACAACCAGTTGTTCAAGTCCACGCCGGTGATCATGCTGTCCTCCAAGGACGGCCTGTTCGACAAGGCGCGCGGGCGCATCGTCGGCTCGGAGCAGTACCTGACCAAGCCTTTCACGCGTGAAGAACTGCTGGGTGCCATCCGCACATACGTAAACGCCTGACCAGGGGGGAAAGGCACAATGGCTCGAATCGTTCTGATCGAGGACTCACCGACCGACCGGGCGGTGTTCATCCAATGGTTGACCAAGGCCGGGCACGAAGTGCTCGAGGCCAGCAACGCCGAGGACGGGATCAAGCTCGTACAGGAACACCACCCGCAGCTGGTGCTGATGGACGTGGTGCTGCCGGGCATGAGCGGCTTCCAGGCCACCCGCGCGCTTAACCGCGACGAGAAGACCAGGTCGATCCCGGTCATCATCGTCAGCACCAAGGCGATGGAAACCGACAAGGCCTGGGGGCTGCGCCAGGGCGCGGCCGCCTACATGGTCAAGCCACCGCGCGAGGACGAGCTGATCGCGCAGATCAACCAACTGGTGTCCTGATGCGTTCTCCCTTCGACATCCTTGAAGCCTACGAACGGCGCAGCCTGGCCCATGCGGTGCAGCTGCCCGAGCGGCAGTTCTCCCAGGACCTGTGGCGCGGCGTCGGCTATCGGGTCGGCAAGCGCCACCTGGTGTCGGACTTCCGCGAAGTGGTGGAAATCGTCCCGATGCCGCCGATCACTCCGGTGCCCGGCGCACAGCCGTGGCTGCTGGGCGTGGGCAACCTGCGCGGCAACCTGTTCCCGGTGGTCGACCTGAAGTACTTCATGGAAGGCGAGCGCACCGTGCAGCAGGAAGGGCAGCGCGTGCTGATCATGCGCCAGGCCGGCGGTGACGTGGCCCTGACCATCGACGAGCTGTTCGGACAGCGCAGCTTCGAGCTGGAGCAGGACACCGGCATCGGCGAACTGGCCAGCGGCCGCTATGCCCATTTCGTCGACCGCGCCTTCCACGGCGACGGGCGCGACTGGGGCGTGTTCTCGTTGTCGCTGTTGTCGCGTACCCCCGAATTCAGGCAGGCCGCGGCATGAACGCTGCTGCCTTCCTTACCGTATTGAAGATCGAGGTTGAACGATGAGTACTTCTTCGGAAACCGCCAAGGCCGGCAAGCTGGGCTCGGTAGGCACCAATTTCTGGCTGGGTCTGCTGGCCCTGTCGCTGATCGTGTTCGGCCTCAACACCGGCGTGGCCACCTGGCAGGGCAGTCGCCTGGCCGGCGCCAGCACCGGCGCGGCCGACCTGCAGGTGCTGTCGCAGCAGCTGGCCAACCAGGGCCGTGAAGCGGTCTCGGGCAACGCCCAGGCCTTCACCGCCTTCAAGGACACCAAGACCCGCATCGAAAGCACCGTGAGCAGCCTGCAGGGCCGCTACGGCAGCGAAGCGAACGTGTCCGGCCCGCTCAACCAGCTCACCCAGACCTGGGAGCCGCTCGGCAAGAGCGCGGCGCAGCTGGTCGCCAGCGAACCGGCGGTGCTGGCCCTGGCCGGCAACGCCAACAACTTCGTCAACGGCGTTCCGGCGCTGCAGGCCCAGCTCAATGAAGTGGTCCGCGCCATGTCGGCCGGCGGTGCGCCGGCGTCGCAGGTGTACAACGCGCTGCAGCAGGTCGTGGTGGTGGGCTCGATGGCCCGCCGCGTGACTGAAATGCGCGCCGGCGGTGGCAACGCCGCCGCCGCGGGCGACGCGCTGGCCCGCGACTCGGTGGTGTTCACCCAGGTGCTGGACGCGCTGCGCAACGGCAACGAGGAACTGGGCATCGCTCCGGTCCGCAACGCCGGCGCGCTGGCCGCGCTGGAGCAGTCGCAGAAGCAGTGGGACACCATGAAGCAGGACGCCGACGCGATCCTGGCCAGCTCGCGCCAGCTGTTCTCGGCGCAGTCCTCGGCCGCGGCGCTGACCGCCGGCTCGGGCAAGATGCTGGACGACAGCAAGAAGCTGTTCGAGGCCTTCTCCTCGTTCGGTTCGGTGCGCGACACCCGCCTGTTCCCGAACTTCTGGCTGGGCGTGATCTCCGGCGCGCTGTCGCTGATCGCCATCATCGGCTTCGTCAGCAGCACCGTGCGCAGCCGTTCGCGCGAACAGGAACTGCGTTACCAGACCCAGGTGGAATTCAACAGCCGCAACCAGCAGGCGATCATGCGGCTGCTGGACGAAATCAGCTCGCTGGGTGAAGGCGACCTGACCGTGAAGGCCTCGGTGACCGAGGACATGACCGGCGCCATCGCCGACGCAATCAACTACGCCGTGGACGAACTGCGCCACCTGGTGACCACCATCAACGACACCTCGGCCAAGGTCGCCGTGTCCACCCAGGAAACCCAGGCCACCGCCATGCAGCTGGCCGAAGCGGCCGGCCACCAGGCCAACCAGATCACCTCGGCGTCGGACCGCATCGGCGAAATCGCATCGAGCATCGAACAGGTGTCGCGCAACTCGGCCGAGTCTGCCGACGTGGCACAGCGCTCGGTGGTGATCGCCGCCGAGGGTGCCGGCGTGGTGCGCGAAACCATCCAGGGCATGGACCAGATCCGCGACCAGATCCAGGAAACCTCCAAGCGCATCAAGCGCCTGGGCGAGTCCTCGCAGGAAATCGGCTCGATCGTGGAACTGATCAACGACATTTCCGAGCAGACCAACATCCTGGCACTGAACGCGGCCGTGCAGGCAGCGTCGGCCGGTGAAGCCGGTCGCGGTTTCGCCGTGGTGGCCGACGAAGTGCAGCGCCTGGCAGAACGCACCTCCGGTGCGACCCGACGCATCGAAAACCTGGTCCAGGCGATTCAGGCCGATACCAACGAAGCGGTCAGCTCGATGGAACAGACCACCGCCGAAGTGGTGTCCGGTGCACGCCTGGCCGAAGACGCCGGTACTGCGCTGACCGAAATCGAACGCGTGTCCAACGCGCTCAACAACCTCATCAAGAACATCTCGATCGCCGCCCAGCAGCAGTCGTCCGCCGCCTCCGACATCACCCGCACCATGGGCGTGATCCGTCAGATTACCGGCCAGACCTCGCAGGGTGCGGGACAGACCGCCGAGTCGATCGGTCATTTGGCACAGCTGGCGGCCGACCTGCGCCGCTCGGTTGCCGACTTCAAGCTGCCGGCGTGAGCCGCGGGCAGGGCGGAGAGGGAAGGAATCAGCAGATGATGCATCGCGAGAAATCACAGCACGACACGCGCGCGCCCCTGCCGGGAGACCCGGCATGAGCACGCTGCGCGATGCCATGAGCAACGCCGCCCTGGGCTGGGTCAAGCCGGAGCTGGACGAGACCCTGCGCCAGGTGCGCAACGAGGTCGAGTATTACGCCGAGGATCCGGCCGATGGCAGCCGCATGCGCTTCTGCGCCGGCTACCTGCACCAGGTGCAGGGCACCCTGCGCATGGTCGAGCTGTACGCCCCGGCGATGGTCGCCGAGGAGATGGAACAGCTGGCCAACGCCATCGGCGCCGGCGAGGTACCCGACCGCGACGAAGCCTGCGCCACCCTGATGCGCGGCAGCGTGCTGCTGCCCGATTACCTGGAGCGCCTGCAGAACGGCCACCGCGATATTCCGATCGTGCTGCTGCCGCTGCTCAACGACATCCGTGCCGCGCGCGGCGCGCCGGGCATCAATGAAAGCGTGTTGTTCGCGTTCGCCCCGGACAGCGCCACCGCCACCGAGGCCGAACTGGACCATGCGCGCGGCAGCCTGAGCGGTCGCAACCGCGAGCTGCTCGACACCGTCGGCAACGCGGTCAAGGAAGAACTGCTGCGCATCAAGGACGCGCTGGACCTGCACCTGCGTACCGGCGGCGAGCCGGCCCAGCTGCAGACCCAGGTGGATGAACTCGGCGCCGTGGCCGACACGCTGGGCATGATGGGCCTGGGCGTGGCCCGTGGCGTGGTCGTGCAGCAGCGCGACGCGCTGCGCGGCGTGGTGAGCGGTGAGCAGCAGATCGATGAGACCCTGCTGCTGGATATCGCCGGCGCCCTGCTGTACGTGGACGCCTCGCTGGACGATCAGGTGGCGCACCTGGGCGCCGGCGGCAGCGGCGAAGACGACCCGAGCGCGGCCGAAGGCCGCCGCACCGTGGAAATCCTCGCCCACGAAGCGATCGCCAACTTCGCCGCGGCGCGCGAACATTTCGTCGCCTTCATCGAGACCAACTGGAACCACCAGCAGCTGCATGAAGTGCCGCGCCTGCTCGGCGAGGTCGCCGGCGCGCTGCGCATGCTCGACCTGGCGACCCCGGCCGATTACCTGCAGGGCGTGCGCCAGTACATTTCGGTCGAACTGATCGGCCGCCAGCGCGTCCCCAGCGGGCGCCAGCTGGACACGCTGGCCGATGCCATGGCCAGCCTGGAGTATTACCTCGAAGCCCTGCGCGAACGCCGGCAGGGGCGCGAGGACATCCTCGACATCACCCGCACCAGCCTGGAAACGCTGCGCTACTGGCCGCTGCCGGACGAGAACGCGGTGCCGACCGATGCCAGCGCCGAAGCGCTGCCAGTCGCCCCGGAACACGTCGAGCTGACCGGCTGGGACGCGCCCGTGGCCACGCCGGTGGAGATCGCCGTGACCCCCGCCGCGCCGGCGCCCGGGAACGTGCCGCCGCCGTCGTTGCCGGACATCACCTTCGAGCCGCTGCCCGCAGCCGCC
>NZ_CAUQPH010000175.1:0-6455 GCF_963519925.1 uncultured Stenotrophomonas sp.
GAATGGCGCGGATCACCGCCAGGATGCGCTCGCGGGCCTGCGCGGCGGCATCGGCCGCGGCATCGACCGACGCCGCACGCTTGCTCACGCGCGCACGCGGCTGACCAGCAGCACGCCGACCAGCACCAGCGCCGTCCCCAGGATCTGCCAGGGGCCCATGGGTTCGTCGAGCAGCCATAGACTCATCACGATGGTGGACACCGGACCGAGCATACCCACCTGCGCGGCCAGCGACGAGCCGATCCGCTTTACCGCCAGCATGATCGCCAGCACCGGCAGCACCGTGCAGACGGTGGCGTTGACCAGCGACAGCCAGTACACCGGCGGCGGCGCCTGCAGCAGCGCCGGCAACGGGTGCAGCACGGCAAAGTGCAGAACGCACAACACACACGCCACGCAGCTGGCATAGGCGGTCAGGCGGATGGCGCCGATCCGCGCCACTACCTGGCCACTGCCGAACAGGTACAGCGCGTAGCTGAGCGCGCTGGCGAAGACCAGCGCGCTGCCCAGCACGATGCGCCCGCCTTCCAGCTGCAGGTCATGCCCGAACGCCAGCAGCACGCCCAGGTAGCTCAGCACCAGGGCGGCCAGCTGCCACCGGCCGGGCCGCTTCTTCAGCAGCACCAGGCTGATCAGCAGCACCAGGGTCGGGTTGAGGTAGAGGATCAGCCGTTCCAGGGTCACGCTGATGTACTGCAGGCCCTGGAAGTCCAGCAGGCTGGACAGGTAATAGCCGGTGAAGCCCAGCCAGGCCACCTTGCCGCGGTCTGCCCACGACAGCGGCGCGGCGCGGCGCGCAGACCACACCGCCAGCAGCGCGAACAGCGGAAACGCCATCAGCATGCGCAGCGCCAGCAGCGTCGTAGCATCCACGCCATGGCGGTAGGCCAGTTTGACGATGACGGCCTTGCCGGAGGCGGCGATGGCGCCGACCGCGGCGAGCAGCACACCGGACGTGGCCAGGCGTCGGGACGAGGTAGGGAGAACGTGCGACATCACCGTCATTGTCGCACCCCCGAATCTCCGCGGTGGTGTTGATGCGTCTTAACGCATCAACACTACCTCCTCTGCGCTCGTCGGGTGAATCGCCACGGTGTCGTCGAGCTGGGCTTTGGTGACGCCCATCTTCACTGCCACCGCGAAGCCCTGCAGGATTTCGTCGGCGGCGTCGCCGAGGAGGTGCACGCCGACCACGCGCTCCTCTTCGCCCACGCAGACCAGCTTGAACAGGCTGCGCTGGTTGGCGTCGGCCAGGGCCTGCAGCATCGGGCGGAAGTTGCTGCAGTACACCCGCACGTCGCCATGGCGCTGGCGCGCTTCCTCTTCGCTCAATCCCACCGCGCCCAGCGCCGGGTGCGAGAACACCACGCTGGCGACATTCTCGTAATCCATCCTCGCCTGCGGCTGCCCGCCGAACAGGCGGTCCATCAGCTTGCGCGCCGCCGCGATCGCCACCGGGGTCAGCCCGACCTTGCCGGCGATGTCGCCCACCGCATGCACGCTGGGCACGGCGGTGTCCTGCCAGTCGTCGACCTCGACCTCTCCCCGCTCGCCCACCGCGATGCCCAGTGCTTCCAGCCCGAGCCCGGCACTGTTGCCGCGGCGGCCGGTGGCGAAGAACACCTGGTCGAAACGCGGCTCGACCGGGCCATCGTGACCGTACGCCAGGATGTCGGTGCCGTCGCGACGCAGCTCGCGCAGCCGGTAGTTGAAGTGCAGGTGCACGCCCTGGTGGCGAAGGTTCTCGGCCAGCTGCGCGGTCAGTTCGGCGTCGAAGCGCTCGAGCAGGCGCTCGCCGCGCACCAGCAGGGTGACGCGGCTGCCCAGCGCCTGCAGCAGCCCGGCCAGTTCCACCGCGATGTAGCCGCCGCCGACGATCGCCACCCGCGCCGGCGCGCTGCACAGGTTGAAGAAATCATCCGATACCGAACCCAGCTCGGCGCCGGGGATGTCCGGACGCTGCGGGTGGGCGCCGGTGGCCAGCAGGATATGTTCACCGCTGATCCGGATACCGTCGCTGCACTCCACCGTGTGCGCGTCCAGCAGCCGGCCCTTGCGCGGCACCCGCACCACACCGGTGTCGTTCAGGCGCTTGAGGTAACTGGCGTGGATGTTGGCGATGTAGCCCTGGCGATGCACCACCAGTTCCTTCCAGTCCAGCGTGGGCCGGGTCGGCACGTCGAAGCCCATCGCCGCCGCAAGACCTACCCGCGCGGACAGATCGGCCGCCAGCCACATCGCCTTCTTCGGCACGCAGCCGACGTTGACGCAGGTACCGCCCAGTTCGCCGGGTTCCAGCATGGCCACCCGCTTGCCGTGCTGCGCGGCGCGGAACGCCGCGGCCAGGCCGCCGGAGCCGCCGCCGAGCACGATCAGGTCGTAATCAAAGTGCGTTGTCATGGCTGCAAGCATGCCACGCCGGCCCGCGCGTCAGGCGTGAGGATGCGGCAGGCACCGTCTCAGCGGCGCAACGCCGGCCAGCGGCCATAGGTCATCGCACGCCATACCCATTCCAGCGGACCGAAACGGAAGTGGCGCAGCCACGCGTGACTGAGCAGCACCTGCAATGCGAACAGGGCCAGCGCGAACGGAACCTGCCAGGCGCGCGGCAGCGTTTCGAACGCGCCCAGCCCGTAGCCGTAGAACAACCACGTGCACACCAGCGACTGCAGGATGTACTGGGTCAGCGCCATCCGCCCCATCGGCGCAAGCACGCGCAGGCGCGCATGCCAGTGCACGATCCACGCCAGGTAGCCCAGGCACATCAACAGGCTGGCCAGCGACGACAGCGCGTAGGCCGCGCCGGTGACCGGCGTGAAGGTGCCTGGGGCCAGGTACGGCACCCACGCCGCGCTGGCCAGCATCAGCAGCAGGCCGACCGGCAGCGCGATCCAGCGCAGGCGACGGTACATCCGCTCGAACCGCGCCGGCTCGGCCAGCGCGCCGCTGCGCGCGAACCAGCTGCCCAGCAGGAACATGCCCAGCACTTCCGGACCGATGATCAGCGCGCCGGACAACGCGGTACCGAGATCGCTGGCGCGCTGCGCCACGGCCTGGCCGAAGCTGCCATGGCCGTACGCCTGGCGCTGCAGTTCAATGGCGTGCTGGCCCTGCGCGATCGCCGTGGCCATGCCACCGCCGTCGCCCTGCACCTGCGTGGCCAGCCCGACCATCGCCCCCAGCAGCAGCATCATCAGCGCGGCGCACAGGTAGGTGCCCACTCCCATCGCCGGCAACCAGCGCTGTGGTGCCTCGCGGGTGGCCAGCAGCGGCAGCGATACCAGGGCATACACCACCAGGATGTCGCCGGACCACACCAGCAGCGCATGGCACAGGCCGATCAGCAGCAGGCCGGCGCTGCGGCGCAGGTAGAAGGGGGTGAAATCGCGCCGTGCCGCTTCAGCGCGTTGCGCCATGATCGCGAAGCCGGCGCCGAACAGCAGCGAGAACAGGGTGAAGAACTTGCCCTGTACCAGCACGTACACGGCCGCGTCGACCGCGTAGTCGAGGCCGGTCCAGTGCGGATCGATCCCGGTGAAGGCCAGGTCGAGCGGACCGCTCAAGGCTTCCATGTTCATCAACAGGATGCCGAGCAGCGCAACCCCGCGCAGGATGTCGATCACTTCGATGCGGTCGTTCGAGGCGACCGGCTGCAACGCGGGGGAACCAGGTTTCACGGGCGACTCGCGAACGGTGGCGGAAACAAAGACGGCCCGCCAGGGCGGGCCGTCGGGCCACGCGCTGCGTGGCTGCGGTAAACCGGCGTGGCGCCCGGTTCAGTGGTGATGACCACCATCACCGTGCACATGGCCGTGCTCGAGTTCTTCGGCGCTGGCTTCGCGCACGTCGACGATCTCCACCGAGAAGTGCAGGTCCTTGCCGGCCATCGGGTGGTTCAGGTCGACGTCGACCACGCTCATGCCGACCTTCTGCACGGTCACGGCGCGCGGACCGAAGTTGGTCTGCAGCACGACCTGCGAACCCGGAACCAGCTTCTCGTTGCCGAAATGCTTCTTCGGCACGCGCTGGGTCAGGCCATCGCGGCGCTCGCCGTAGGCATCGGCGGCCTTGACGTCGACCTCGAAGGACGCGCCGGCTTCCTTGTCCATCATGGCGTTTTCCAGGCCCGGGATGATGTTGCCGTGGCCGATCAGGATCGCCAGCGGGTCACGGTCCTTCGAGCTTTCGATCGGCTCCTGGCCCTGTTCGGCAACGGTGTAATGGAAGCGGACGACGCGGTCTTTCTCGATCTTCATGCAATGGACTCTTGTGCTGGCTGCCAGGGCAGACGGATGGGACGGGTTGTCGCCCGCCGGATACGCCGCCATCATGACGGCCTTCTGAGGTCGCGCATTATCCGGACATCACGCACATGACGCCAGTTCCGCGCCTGATCGGCCCGCTGTCGCGGCTCGCCGCCCTGCTCTGCCTGGCCACGCTGGCCGCCTGCGGCGGGGGCAAAACCACCCGCCCGGCCGCGCCGCCGGCCGCGACCCAGGTCTGGCCCACGGTGGTGCCGAACGACCCGCAGGCAGCCAATGCGGTGCTGATGCGGGCGATCGGCCTGGTCGGCACGCCCTACCGCTACGGCGGCAACACCCCGGAATCCGGCTTCGACTGCAGTGGGCTGGTGGCCTATGTGTACCGGGAAATGCTCGACCTGAAGCTGCCGCGGACCTCGCGCGACCTGGCGGCGGTGCAGGGTCCGAAGATCGACCCGCAGCGGCTGGCGCCCGGGGACCTGGTGTTTTTCGGTGACCGCGGCAACGTCTTCCACGTCGGCATCTATGTCGGCGAGGGGCGCTTCGTGCATGCCCCGAGTACGGGCGGCACGGTCCGGCTGGATTCGTTGGCGGGCAGCTACTGGAAGCAGCACTACACGGGAGCTAAACGCGTACTTCACTGAAATGAATGGGGGCAAGGCTCAAAAATGTGATGTTTATCACGTTTATGTAAACGAAAATTTAACGGAATTTGTACCAAATCACACGTCTTACACGGCATCATCACCCATCGTTTTTATTCAGTGACCGCCGCGTGACGACAGCCGACCTGACGTGCCAAGGCCAGACCGCCGCTTCCCGGCGCACTGCCCGCCCCGCTCTTCTCGCTTTCGCCCTCTGCCTGGCCAGTGTTCCGGCCTGGGCACAGACCGCACCGACGACCGCCGTCGATGCCGCGTCGGTGGCCGCCGTTGCCGTCGTCGAAGCCCCCGCCGCCGCCAAGCCGAAGGCTGAAGCGCCGGTCCGCAGCAAGGCCGATGCCGCTGCCAGTGCCACCCTTGCCGCCCTGCTCCCGCACCTGGCGGCCAACGACACCATTCCGCTGATGGACCGCTCGGCGATGTTCGCCGGCGACCTCAGCCGCCTGCTTGCCAACTACGACGCCAGCACCGGTGCCAACGGCGCGGTGGTCGGCGGTGAGGCCGACAATGGCAAGGTGCAGTCGCTGCTGCGCCGTGCGATGACCCTGCTGGGCACGCCGTATCGCTGGGGCGGCACCTCGCCGGACAGCGGTTTCGACTGCAGCGGCCTGGTCGGCTACGTGTTCAAGACCGCGCTGGGCATCGAGCTGCCGCGCGTGTCGCGTGAAATGGCCCACGACGGCGAAGCCCAGCTGATCAACGACCGCAACGCGCTGGCCGCGGGCGACCTGGTGTTCTTCGGCCGCAAGGGCCGGGTCGACCATGTCGGCATCTACGTCGGCGAAGGCCGCTTCCTGCACGCCCCCAGCACCGGCAAGGACGTCCGCGTGGACAGCCTGGTCTCGGGCTACTGGGGCGGCAAGTTCATGCAGGCGCGCCGCGTCGAGCTCTGAATCGTCCCGGTTGACCCGCGCCACGAAAGGCCGCTGCCCTGCAGCGGCCTTTTTCGTTGGGCCGGGCGATGGCCGGTACCGGCGGCAAACGGCGTTCTCCCTGTTGTCGTTCGCGCAATTCGCGTTGCACGCGACCAGCCCCTGCCGGGTCCGGCGGGGGCTGCTGGTTCCGGCGGGGGGCGGCCCGTCGGGGCGTGCCGACCTGTAGACACCGCCCGGGATCTTTTTCTCGAAGGTGACGCATGGCGGCAGTCCCTGAATTTCCGGCCCGGTGTGTAATCTGGTTTGGGCAACCCCACGCGGCCGAACGCGCCGCGCTTGCAGCGGAAGGTTGGCAGGTACGCGGGGTCGCCAGCGACCAGTGCGTGTCGATCGGCATGCGCAGCAACGACCTGGTAGTCGGGCTGCTGGACCTGCGCGGCCCTCCCCCGGCCCATCTGGACCATCTGCAGGGGCTGCTGGCGCAGCACCGGCACATGCGCCTGCTGGCGATCCTGCCGGCGGGTCCGCTGCCGGGCGATGTGCCGTTGCAGGCCCTGCTGGCGTGCTGCGTGGAAACCTGGACGGCGCCGCTGGACGTGGCCGGGCTGGTGCTGCGGCTGCAGCAGCTGGCCGACGGCGAGGGCCCGGGCCAGGCG
>NZ_CAUQPH010000176.1:0-6377 GCF_963519925.1 uncultured Stenotrophomonas sp.
ACCCTGCGGGCCACTGGGTCCCCCTTTTGGCGGTGGAGGGGTGTGTGCGTGGTGTGTGGGGGGTGGTTGCCCCTCGCGCGGTCACGGGTGTGCATGGGCCGGCCAACGGCCGGCGCTACCGGTGGATTGATCCAGATCGGTGGATTGATCCAGATCTCAATGGGCCCGTACCAATTCGTAGCGCCGGCCGTTGGCCGGCCCTTGCATCGCCCAAGATCAATGCCCCCCGTCGAGGGCCTTCAATTCACTGACCAACGCGCTCGCCGCCCCGGCCCCGTCGCCGTACAACATGCGCGCGTTGTCGGCATAGAACAGCGCGTTTTCGATGCCGGCAAACCCGGTGCCCTTGCCGCGCTTGATCACCACCACGTTGCGCGCGTTCACCACGTCCAGGATCGGCATGCCGTAGATCGGGCTGGCCGGGTCGGTGCGCGCCACCGGGTTGACCACGTCGTTGGCGCCGATCACCAGTGCCACGTCGGTGTTGGGGAATTCGGGGTTGATGTCGTCCATGTCGGCGATCAGGTCATACGGCACCCCGGCTTCGGCCAGCAGGACGTTCATGTGGCCGGGCATGCGCCCGGCCACCGGGTGGATCGCGAACTTCACCTTGATCCCACGCTCGATCAGCCGCTGCGCCAGTTCCCAGACCTTGTGCTGGGCCTGGGCCACCGCCATGCCATAGCCGGGCACGATCACCACGCGCTCGGCGAACGCCATCAGCGCGGCCACGTCGCTGGCCTCGATCGGCTTCTGCGCGCCGGTGATCTCCTGTGCGGCGCCACCGCCGCCGAAGTTGGAGAACAGCACACCGCTGATCGGCCGGTTCATCGCCTTGGCCATCAGCCGGGTCAGCAGGATGCCGGCCGCACCGACCATCATTCCGGCGATGATCAATGCCTCATTGCCCAGCACATAGCCTTCGAAGGCCACCGCCAGGCCGGTGAACGCGTTGTACAGCGAAATCACCACCGGCATGTCCGCGCCGCCGATCGGCAGCGTCATCAGCACGCCCAGCGCCAACGCCACCACGAAGAAGCCGATGATCGCCACCGGACTCAGGCTCACCGCCGCCCAGATCCCCAGCCCGACCACCGCCACCGCCACCAGCAGGTTGAACGCCTGTTGGCCGGGGAAGATGACGCGCCGGTCCAGGCGGCCGTCAAGCTTGGCCCAAGCGATGATCGAACCGGACAGCGACACCGCACCGATCGCCGAACCGATGATGGCCAGCGCCAGCACCGTCGTCGACGGCTGCCGGGCGGCCAGCTCGGCGATGGCCTGCTCGCTCCAGTGGGTGGTATCGCGATTGACCAGGAACGAGAAACGCAGCAGTTCGACCGCACCGATCGCAGCCGCCGAGCCGCCACCCATGCCGTTGTACAGCGCCACCATCTGCGGCATGTCGGTGATCGCCACGCGCTTGGCCGACCACCAGGCCACCCCGGTACCGATGGCCACCGCCGCCAGGATCAGCGGCACGTTGTGCAGGTCGGGCAGGAAGAAGGTCGCCACCGTGGCGATCAGCATGCCCAGCCCGGCCCAGCGGATGCCGCTGCGCGCGGTCATCGGCGAGGCCATGCGCTGCAGGCCGAGCAGGAACAGGGTGGCGGCGACCAGGTAGCTCACCTGTACCAGCCACTGCAGCAGTTGCGCGGTGGAGACGTTCAAGGCGCCTTCTCCCCGGCGTCGCGCTTCTGGCTGGGCTTGAACATGTCCAGCATGCGTTCGGTCACCACGTAGCCACCGGCCGCGTTGCCCGCGCCGAGCACCACGGCGATGAAGCCGATGATCTTCTCCAGCGGGGTCTGCGCGTGGCCCAGCACCACCATGGCCCCGATCAGCACGATGCCGTGGATGAAGTTGGACCCGGACATCAGGGGGGTATGCAGGATCACCGGCACCCGCGAAATGATCACGTGGCCCGCGATCGCGGCCAGCATGAAGATGTACAACGCCACGAACCCGTCGCTCATTGCAGTCCCTCTTCCAGGCGGTCATCCCGTCCCGTGCATCATAACCATGCGCTGAACCGATCTGCAGCGACGTCAACCGACGCCGCGTCGGTGCGTTCTCACCGTATCCCTCCTGCGCGAGCGCTACCCTGTGCTGGTGAGCCCTTCCCTGCCGACCCTGCCCGACGATGTCGACGACGCGCTGCCGGTGTCGCTGGACGCGTTCCTGGCCGGGATCGGGCCCCGTGCCTTCCGCTTCGCCGAGGCCGGCCTGCGCCAGCGCGATGATGCGCTGGACGCGGTGCAGGACGCGATGCTGCGCATGCTGGCCTACCGCGACAAACCCGCCGGCGAGTGGTCTCCGCTGTTCTGGAGCATCCTGCGCCGCCGCGTGGTCGACCTGCAGCGCCGCCGCGGCTTCCGGCTGCGGTTCTGGCGCAGCAGCGACGACCTGGCCGGCGACCACGACATCGACTGGGCCGACCCCGGCCCGGGCCCGGCCCAGGCGCATGAGCAGCGCGATCAGTACGCCGCGCTGGTCAGGGCATTGCGTGAATTGCCTGCACGCCAGCGCGAAGCCTTCACCCTGCGCGTGCTGCAGCAGCTCGACGGCGCCACCGCCGCAGCGGCCATGGGCTGCAGCGAAGGCGCGGTCAAAACCCATCTTTCGCGCGCCCGGCAGGCGCTGCAGCAGCACCTGGAGATCGCATTGTGAGCCGCCCCGACACCCCGCTTCCCGGCGACGCCGCCCTGCAGCAGCTGCACGCGCACGCGGTGGACCAGCTTTCCCCGGCCACGCTGGCCCGGTTGCGCGCCGCACGGCAGGCCCCGCAGCGCGCACGCGCGCACGGCTGGTGGCTGGCCACGGCCTGTTCGCTGGTGGTGGCGCTGGGCCTGGGCATCAGCTTCACCGCCCGTCCGCCGGCCGCACCGCCTGCGCAGATGGCCGCCGTCGCCCCGGATGACAGCAGCGAGCTGCTGGACGAGAATCCGGACCTGTACCTGTGGCTGGGCGCCACCGACCTGGCAATGGAGTGAACATGAAACCGCGACTGACCCTGGCGCTGGTGCTGCTGTCGCTGAGCGCGGCCAGCGGCGCCCAGACTTCGGCGCTGCCGGAGTGGGACAAGCTCACCCCGCAGCAGCGCGAGGCGCTGATCGCGCCGGTGCGCGACCGCTGGAACGACGCGCCGCCGCCGCAACGCGAACGCATGCTGCAGCATGGCCAGCGCTGGCAGGGCATGACCCCCGAACAGCGCGAACTGGCCCGCCGCGGCCGCCACCGCTTCGAGAACATGAGCCCGGAACAGCGGGAGCAGGCGCGCGTGCTGTTCGCGCAGATGCGCAGCATGACCCCTGCGCAGCGCGACGCGTTGCGCGAGCGCTGGGAGAAAATGACCCCGGAGCAGCGGCAGGAGTGGTTGAAGGCCAACCCGGCGAAGGAGCTCCCGCCGGCACCCCCGAAGCGCTGATCGTTGAAGCGCAGCCACGCAGGGCGTGGCTCTACGGCGACAGGGCGACGAGACGACGGGACGACGGGACAACGGTAGAGCCACGCCCTGCGTGGCTGCGCGAGGACGCGGCGTGCCTAGGCCACCCAGCGCGTCTTTGCCAGCAGCTCGTCGTCCCAGTCGAAGGCCAGCGCCCCGTCCTTCAGGAACAGCGCCACGAAGTTGTATAGGTTGCGCGCATACATCTCACTGGCATGCACCGCGCCCTGGCTGGCCAGGTTCAACGGCCCGTCCACCACCACCCCGTCCACCTCGATGGTTTCGCCCGGTCGCGTGGCCTCGCAGTTGCCGCCGGTTTCCGCCGCCAGATCCACGATCACGCTGCCCGGGCGCATGCCCTGCACCATCGCGCTGGTGACGATCTTCGGCGCCGGCCGCCCAGGGACCGCAGCGGTACAGATCACCACATCGACCAGCCGCAGGTGCTCACCCAGCCGGCGCTGCTGCTCGGCCCGCTCGTCATCGGTCAACGGCCGCGCATACCCGCCCTCGCCTACCGCGCTGACTCCCAGGTCGAGGAATTTCCCCCCCAGCGACTCGATCTGCTCGCGCGTTTCCGGACGGACATCGAAGCCCTCCACCTGCGCACCGAGCCGGCGCGCGGTGGCAACGGCCTGCAGGCCGGCCACGCCCGCGCCCACCACCAGCACCCGCGACGGACGGATGGTGCCGGCGGCGGTGGTCAGCATCGGGAAGAAGCGCGGCGCCAGCTGCGCGGCGATCAGCGTGGCCTTGTACCCCGCCATGCCCGCCTGCGAACTCAGCACGTCCATCGACTGCGCGCGCGTGGTGCGCGGCAACCGTTCCAGCGGAAACGCCTGCAGCCCGCGCGACTGGATCATCCCCGCCCGTTCGGCATCGGCCTGCGGGTGCAGCATGCCGACCAGGCTGGCGCCGTTCTTGAGCGCACCCAGCCGCGCGGTCTCCGGCGGCTGCACGCACAGCACGATGTCGGCCTGGGCGAGGCGCCCATCGTCGGCCAACTGCGCGCCGGCCTCGAGATAGGCCGCATCGGGGAAGCCGGCCAGACGTCCGGCACCGGGTTCGAACCAGGCCGTCGCGCCGAGCGCGATCAGCTTGCGCGCCGTTTCCGGAGTCATCGCCACGCGCCGTTCGCCCGGCGCACGTTCCCTCAGTACCAACACCTCGACAGCCATGCATGTCCCCGAGCAGCGGTAGGTGGGGTGATCGTACCCTGAGTGGCGCGTGGGGGAGGTGGTGTCCAGCGAAGATTAAAAGCCTACGCCGATGATTTTCATGCGTTACCGGGCGCGGAACGTGCAATGGCAGTCGTTTGGGAACCGACTCTACCGGCGCGCGGCCCACCATCGGGGGGCCGGCACGTAGCAACCGAAACGCTGTCGTTGAAGTTGACGTCAGTGAACCGTCGCGCCCTTGGTGTCCAGGCGGTCGATCACGCCCTGCATGGCGCTGTCGAAGGCGCCGTCGTCGATGTGCGCGCGCAGGCGGCCCAGCCGCACCATCACCGCCAGCTCTTCCGGCGAGGCCACGCAGAAACGCACGCCGCGGCGGTTCACGAACAACAGGCGCTGCGAAATCGGGCTTACCCAGGACAGCTTGCCGGCCTGCACCTTGCCGTCCTTGTCCACGAAGTCCAGCCAGCTGCCGATCTCCAGCCCGCGGAAGCGGTCCGCATCGGCGTTGTCGAAATCGGTCACGTCGACCTTGCCGCCCAGCTCGACCCCCGCACTGTCCGCCGCTGGCGGCGCCGGCAGTACCACCTGCGGCAGCTCCGGCAGCGCGCGTTCCAGCTCCGGGCGCGACTCGGCAATCGACTGCAGCGTGTCGTGCAGCGAATCGATCGCCGCCGTAGCGCCGTCGGCATGCACGCCGACGCTGGCGAATACCTTGCGCAGCACCGGGTGCCACGCCTGCAGCCAGGGCTTGCCGACCACGTGCCGGCGCGCCTCCGCCACTTCCTCCAATACCCCGTCGGCCAACGCCAACGCCTCGCTCACCGACGCGCCATCGTCGCCCTCGCGCAGCACCGCCAGGGTCAGGTGGTGCTGCCACGGCTGGCGCAGGAACTCGCCGATCGCCTGCGGCAACGTCGTATCGGCAATGCGCCAATCCAGTTCCGAGGCCGCACGGCTGCGTGCGACCTCCAGCTTTTCCTGCCCGCGCTGGGTCTCCGCCGCGCGGCGCTCGGCGATCTCGATGCGGCGCCGGTGCTGGGCCAGGAAATCGCGGAATTCTTCCTCCAGGGTCAGGAAGATCGCCAGGTTCTCGTTGAACTCCGCCACCAGCCGTTCAATGATCTCCTCGACCTTGCCCATCAACACCCGCTCGGCCTGGCTCTCGCCGGTATTGCCTTCGCAGGCCTCGGCCAGCGAATTGAGCAGCTTGCGCGCCGGATGGGTCTTCTGCACGAACATGCGGCGGTCGAGCATCGCCACCTTCACGAACGGCACCACCAGGCGACCGATCAGCTCACGCGAACGTCCCTCCAGGTCGCGCTCGTCCAGCATCACGTCGAACAGCATGCCGACCAGGTCGATCGCATCCTCGTCCTGCGGGTCCAGCCGCGCCTGCGCCGGGTCCACGCCCAGCCGGGTCGCCCCCGACAATACCTCGCTCTTCAGCCGCTGCGCCAGCGACTCGCCATCTTCGCCGATCGCCGCGCGCAGCGTCGCACTCGGCGTGGCCTGCAGCAGCGACAGCACCGACATCATCTCGCGCTGGCTGAGCGGGCGTTGCTGGCCCACCGCCACGCTGGCCGCGGACGTCGCGTCTTCGCGGACGTGCCGGGTCTGCTGCAGCAGTTCGTGCAGCGCTTCCAGCAGCATGCCCTGGTTGCCGCTCATGCCGTCGGCGCCGTCACCGGCCCGGTCCTGCGCCGCCTGCGCGGACTGCATGCGGCCACGGCTGGCCGCCCAGCGGTCGGCAAAGC
>NZ_CAUQPH010000177.1:0-6322 GCF_963519925.1 uncultured Stenotrophomonas sp.
GGCGCTGGGGCTGCTGCAGCAGGACCCGGCCGCGTGGTTCGGCACCGATGGCGGCGATGCCGGCGACGACGCCCGCATCCAGGCGCTGATCGACGAACGCAGCGCGGCCAAGACCGCCCGCGACTTCGCCCGTGCCGACGCCCTGCGCCGGCAGCTGGACGAGGAAGGCATCGTGCTGGAAGACACCGCGCAGGGCGTGCGCTGGTCGCGCAGGCGTTGAAAGGCCGCCCGACCCACGGTCGGGCGCTACCGTCGGGCTGGCCCGGCGTTCCGTGACAAACGTAGAGAGTGATGTGATCGATTCCCCGTTCCCGATTGAACCCACCGCCGCCGAAGCGCAGGCCGCCATTGCCGACGAATTCGCCTTCTTCGGCGACTGGTCCGAGCGTTACCAGTACCTGATCGACCTGGGCCGCAAGCTGCCCGCGTTCCCGGACGCGTGGAAGACGGAGGAGCATCGGCTGCTCGGCTGCCAGTCGATGGTGTGGATCGTGCCGGAAGGCAACGCGGACACGCTGCGCTTCCATGCGATCAGCGACTCGGCGATCGTCTCCGGGCTGATCTACCTGGCCCTGCGGGTGTATTCCGGACGCTCGGCGGCCGAGATCCTGGCCACCGAGCCGACCTACATCCAGGACATCGGGCTGTCGCGCCATCTGTCGCCGACCCGCAGCAACGGCGTGGCGGCCATGCTGGCCTTCATCCGTGAGACCGCGCAGGCGCAGTCGGCGCCGTGAGTCCGCCCGTCCCTGCCGAGCCCGCCGAGCGCGCGCTCGGCCTGCTGGCCCGCCCCGGCTTCGCACTGCTGCTGGCCTACCGGATCCTGGCGATGCTGTCCTACCAGATCGTCGCGGTGACGGTCGGCTGGCATATCTACGAGGTCACCCGCAACCCGTTCTCGCTCGGCCTGGTGGGCCTGGCGGAAGTGCTGCCATTCTTCTGCGTGGCGCCGTTCGCCGGCTACCTGGTGGACCACCTGCCACGCCGACGGCTGGGCATGGTGGCCTGCAGCGGACTGGTGCTGACCGCGCTGGTGCTGACCGCGGTGGCCGAAGGCTGGCTGCCGTTCCACGGGATCTGGCCGATCTACGCGGCGGTGGCGATGACCGGCATGGTCCGCGCGTTCCTGTCGCCGATCTACAACGCGCTGTTCGCGCGGGTGCTGGAACGGCACCAGTTCGCGCGCGGCGCGGGGCTGGGCTCGGTGGTGTTCCAGGCCGGCATGGTGGTGGGCCCGGCACTGGGCGGGCTGCTGGTGGCCTGGGGCGGCAAGAGCCTGGCCTACGGCGTGGCGGTGGTGGCAGCGCTCGCGGCGCTGGGCTGCCTGGCCATGCTGCGGGTGTCCGAGCCGGTCCACACCGGCCCGGCGGCGCCGATCTTCAAGAGCATCGCCGAGGGCGGCCGCTTCGTGCTGGGCAACCGGATCATGGTCGGGGCGATGGCGCTGGATATGTTCTCGGTACTGCTCGGCGGCGTGGTGGCGATGTTGCCGGCGTTCCTGCACGAGATCCTGCACCACGGCCCGGAAGGCCTCGGCATCCTGCGCGCCGCGCCGGCGCTGGGCTCGGTGTGCGTCGGCCTGTGGCTGGCGCGGCATCCGCTGCAGCAGCACGCCGGCCGCGTGCTGCTGATCGCCGTGGCCGGGTTCGGGCTGTGCGTTATCGGCTTCGGGCTGTCGCACAGCTTCTGGCTGTCGGCGGTGATCCTGCTGTTCTACGGCGCCTTCGACGGCGTGTCGGTGGTGATCCGCTCTACGATCCTGCAGCTGGCCACCCCCGAGGAAATGCGCGGACGGGTGTCGTCGATCAACGGCATCTTCATCAGCTCCTCCAACGAACTCGGCGCGTTCTACGCCGGCACCATGGCCAAGCTGCTCGGCCTGGTCCCGGCCGTCGTCCTGGGCGGTTTCGCAGTCCTCAGCGTGGCTGGCATCACCGCCTGGAAGAACCCGACCCTGCGCCGATTGAACCTGCGCGACCTGCAGTAGAGCGGCTGCTTCTCCCAACCGCACACGACCCTGTGTGGGGGCGGGCGGCGGGCAGTCCCAACAAAAAACCCGGCCGAGGCCGGGTTTTTTGCTTCCATCAGCAACCAGCGATCACTCGCCCTGCTGCTTCTGCAGGTGTTCCCAACGTTCCTGTGCGTCGATGGTGCGTTCAGCGGTCAGGCGCGCCTCGAGGCGGTCCAGGCCGATTTCCTCACCGGTGTCCACGCAGTAACCGTAGTCACCCGCTTCCAGCCGCTTCAGCGTGCTTTCGATCTTGCCGATCAGCTTGCGGTAACGGTCGCGGGTACGCAGTTCCAGCGAGTTTTCCGTTTCGCGCGTCGCACGCTCGGCTTCATCGCCGATGTCACGCACTTCCTCGCGCAGGTTCTCGATGGTCTGCTTGGATTCTTCGACCAGGTCGGTGCGCCACTGCTGCAGGCGCTGGCGGAAATACTCCAGCTGCAGCGGGCTCATGTACTCCTCTTCCGCGCTCGGCTTGTAGCCGGCCGGCAGGATCGGACGGCCAGTGGCCTCGTCGGTCTTGTATTCCACCACTTTCACCTTGGTACGCGGAGCGGGTGCCGCAGAACGGGCGGCCACGGCCACGGCGACCTTGCCAACCGGACGCGACACGGGCTTGGGAGCGGATTCGGATTTCACGGGAGTTTTTGCAGGCGATTTCGAAACGGGCACGGGATTCTTGTTTTGCGGGGCCTTCGACGCGGGGGCTGCCGCCGCCGGCTTCGGCGCAGCGGCCGGAGCAGGAGCAGGCTTGGCCGCGGCCTTGGCCGGGACAGACTTGGCCGGCGCCGGCGGTGCCGGCTTCGGTGCGGACTTCACTACGGGTGCTGCAACCGGCTTGGCAGCCGGCTTGGGTGCCACGGGCTTGCTGGCCGGCTTGGCCGGTGCAGGCTTGGCAGCCGCTTTCTTCACCGGCGCGGGCTTCGCCGCCGGCGTGATCGATTTCTTTGCCGGCGCCTTCTTCACTGGCGCCTGGGCCGCCTTCGCGACCGGCTTGGTCGGCGCAGCCTTCTTCGCCACGACCTTCTTTGCAGGCAGCTTCTTCGCGACGGCCTTCTTGACCGCCGGCTTGGCCACTGGCTTGGTCGCCGCCTTTTTCACCGGCGCCTTGGCGACCGGCTTGGTGGCGACCGCCTTCTTCGCCGGCGCCTTGGTCGCCGACTTCTTCACGGGTGCCGTCCTGGCCGCCGGTGGTCTGGATGTGGACTTGCCGGCCGACTTCGCAGCCGGCTTCCTGGCAACGGGCTTGGCCGCCAACTTCTTTGCAACAGGCTTGGCGACTTTCTTGGCGGCCTTGACGGCCTTCTTTGCAGTTTTTTTAGCAGCCACGAAACGCTCTTCCTTGGTTTCCCCGGGGCCCGGGAAAGCGGGCCTTTATAGCCTACCCGACCAGCAGCAGCAACCTCTCCACCTGCTCCGTTCAGGCCTGGAGCATGGCAGGGGTTCCCGAGCTGCACAGTTCGGAACCTGACCCGGCGCAGGCGCCGGGGCCGCCCGCCGCGCCTGCGCGCGGACGGGTCCAACACCCCATCCTGCGACAAATGCGGCCTTCATGCCAACTGCTCTAAGATTGGGGGGTGATCTCCCACCTGCTCATCGCCCTGCTGCGCTTCTACAAGCGCTTCATCAGCCCCCTGCTCGGGCCGCGCTGCCGCTTCATGCCCAGCTGTTCTGAATACGCCATGCAGGCCATCGCCACGCATGGGCCCGCGCGTGGCAGCTGGCTGGCTGCCCGCCGGCTCGGGCGCTGCCATCCCTTCCATCCCGGTGGCGTGGACGAGGTGCCGCCGCGCACCGCGCACGCCGACTGCCGCTGCACAGGAAAACACTGAAATGTCCTCCACGCTCATCGTCAACGCCCGCATGGTCAACGAAGGTCGCATCGTCCACGGCGACCTGCGCATCGACAACGGACGCATCGCCCAGATCGGCACCGGCCTGCAGCCGCAGGACGGCGACATCGTGGTGGACGCCGCCGGGCGCTGGCTGCTGCCCGGGATGATCGACGACCAGGTCCACTTCCGCGAGCCCGGCCTGACCCACAAGGGCGACATCGCCACCGAATCGGCCGCCGCCGTGGCCGGGGGCCTGACCAGCTTCATGGACATGCCCAACACCAACCCGCCGACCCTCAACGCGGCCGCCCTGCAGGCCAAGTACGACGCCGCCGCCGGCCGCGCCCGTGCCAACTACGGCTTCTACATGGGCGCCAGCAACGACAACCTGGCCGACATCAAGGTCGTCGATCCGAAAACCTCGCCCGGCATCAAGGTGTTCATGGGCGCATCCACCGGCAACATGCTGGTGGACAACCCGGAAACCCTGGACGCGATCTTCAAGTACGCGCCCACGCCGATCATCACGCACTGCGAAGACACCCCGATGATCGACGCCAAGGCCAGGGAGTACGCCGAAAAGTATGGCGATGCACTGAGCGCCGAACAGCACCCGGACATCCGCTCGCGCGAGGCCTGCCTGAAGTCGTCCGAGCTGGCCGTCGCACTGGCGAAGAAGCACGGCACCCGCCTGCACGTGCTGCACATCTCCACCGCCGACGAGCTGAAGCTGTTCGAGCAGGGGCCGCTGGTCCGCGCCGATGGCAGCCGCAAGCAGATCACCGCCGAAACCTGCATCCACTTCCTGCGCTTCGACCGCACCGACTACGCGCGGCTGGGCAACCTGATCAAGTGCAACCCGGCGATCAAGGAAGTGAGCGACCGCGAAGCGCTGACCCAGGCCGTGGCCAACAACGTCATCGACGTGCTCGCCACCGACCACGCCCCGCATACCTGGGAAGAGAAGCAGAAGCCCTACGCCCAGGCGCCGTCCGGCCTGCCGCTGGTGCAGTACGCCCTCGTCGCCGCGCTGGAGCTGGTGCACGAAGGCAAGCTGGAGATCACCCAGGTGGTGCAGAAGTTCGCGCACGCACCGGCGCAGCTGTTCGATGTGAGCCAGCGCGGCTTCCTGCGCGAAGGCTACTGGGCCGACCTGGTGCTGGTGGAAGACGTGCCGTTCACGGTCAAGCGTGAAGACGTGCTGTCCAAGTGCGGCTGGTCGCCGTTCGAAGGCATGACCTTCCGTTCGCGCGTGGCCTCGACCTGGGTCAACGGCCAGCTGGCCTGGGATGGCACCCAGCTGGTGGGCGCGCCGAATGGCCAGCGCATGAGCTACGACCGCTGATGCGGGCAACCGTGTTGGGCCTGGGCCTGCTGGCCCTGGCCCCGGTGGCCGTGGTCGGCCTGCTGCCCTCGCCCGCCCAGGCCCAGGCCGACGCGCGCGTGGTGTTCCCGGCCAGCGCGTCGCAGGGTGCGATGGTGATCGGCAAGGTGCCGGCCGGCAGCGTGGTGCAGTACGCCGGCCGCACGCTGCGGGTGAGCGGTTACGGCAGCGTGGTGTTCGGGATCGGGCGCGATGAGAAAGGCCCGCTGCAGGTCCAGGTGCAGCGCCCCGATGGCGGCAGCGAAACGGTGAGCATCGCGGTGACCCCGCGTGATTGGCCGGTGGAGCGCGTCAACGGCGTGCCGCCCAAGACCGTGAATCCGCCGCCGGCGATTGCCGAGCGGATCAAACGCGAACAGGCGCAGGTCACTGCTGCCCGTGCGCGCGACGACAACCGCGCCGATTTCGCCCAGGCCTTCATCTGGCCGGTGCAGGGGCGGATCAGCGGGCGCTTCGGCAATGCGCGGGTGTACAACGGGCAGCCGGGTTCCGGGCATTCGGGGATGGATATCGCGGTGCCGACCGGGACGCCGGTGAAGGCGCCGGCCGCCGGCGTGGTGACGTTTGCCGGCCCGGACCTGTACCTGACCGGCGGCACCCTGCTGCTCGACCACGGCTTCGGGATCAGCTCGAATTTTCTGCACCTGTCGCGGATCGACGTGAAGGTCGGCGACCGGGTCGAGCAGGGCCAGGTGATTGCCGCGGTGGGCGCCACCGGTCGCGCGACCGGCCCGCACCTGCATTGGGGCATGAACTGGTTCGACACCCGCATCGACCCGCTGCTGGTGCTGGAACGCGGGAAGTAACCTGAAACGCGGGAGTGACCGGCTGATCGCCGGTGACATGATGAAATGCGCGACGGAAGCAACATCCGGTAACGCATGACCTGAAACGAAGGCGCCTCTCCGGCACAGGTCATGCGTCCCAGCGCCGATCATCAGGGTCGGCAGTCGTTTGGGAACCGACCCTACCGACAGCGGGTCACGCCCCGCGCCGCCGGCCCACGGCACGTCACCCGCGCGCGGCCCACCAGGTGCGCAGCAGCGTGCGTACCGGGGTGGCCTTGAGCTCGCGACCATGCGCCCAGGCCTGCTG